>CANHVE010000001.1 GCA_947464015.1 Saprospirales bacterium
AAACAAGCAGGTAGTCCAATAATGGCTAAGGCTGTAATTAAATGACGAATATTATTTCGGATATCGATATTCATGGCGCTCATATATTTAGCAAGCGCGAGTGCCGTAGCAAATTTAGCAAACTCAGCAGGTTGAATACCAAATGATCCCACCCCAAACCAGGATTTATTCCCATTCACATCTTTACCAAAAAGTAAAACGGCAATAAGCAATACAACCGCTATCCCATAGCTAATATAGGCCAGTGTAGTATAAATTTTACTATCGATGAGTAGACATACAATCGACATGATAATACAAATACCCACCCACATCAATTGTTTTCCAAAAGAGGTATCTAAGTTAAATACTTCTAAGAAAGAGGAGGCCATAATCTCTCTGTAAGATGCAGCATAAATACTGAAGCATCCAAAAAGCAGTAATACGATATATATACTTACGAGTCCCCAATCAAACTCACTCAGTGGGTTCCTTTTTCTTTCCATAGCCTCCGGTATTTAATAAATTAGCTTCAAACATTTTTTTCTCCATTTTCAAACGACTAGTTTCTATAGTGTCGTTCAAATATTTTTCGACCATTAAACTTACAATAGGAGCAGCATAAGCAGCCCCATAACCACCGTTTTCGATAATTACAGCGATTGATATTTTAGGATTTTTAAAGGGTGCATAGCCTGCAAATAACGAGTGATTTTCGCCATGAGAGTTTTGAGCCGTACCTGTTTTACCACATAATTCAATACTAGGTATTTGACAAGCATGTGCGGTTCCACTTTCTACTACTCTTCGTAATCCCTCACAAATAGAGGCATAACAAGCATAGCGAATAGCCGTTTTTACAAGAGGAAATTTAGCTTTTATCACTCCACTATCATTCTCAATTTTTTTAATTAAGTGAGGGGTGATATAATAGCCTTTATTCGCAATTGCAGCGTATGAATTGGCCATTTGGAGTGGTGTTGCTAAAATCTCCCCTTGCCCAATAGCTAATGAAATAATTGTGGTTGAATGCCATTGACCTTTGCCATATATTTTATTGTAGTAGTTCACAGAAGGCACTCCACCTCCTTTTTCACCAGGCATATCGATTCCTGTTTTATGTCCAAAGCCCATATCTTGCATATGCTTCCACCAAATTTGATAGCCGTTTTCAACCGTGCCAAAGGTATCATCGTCGATATCTCTTCTAAACATCGACCAGAAATAGGGATTACAAGAATATTTCAAACCATCCATCACATTGCCTGCTGAAGGGTGACCGTGTGCGCATTTTAAAAATTTCCCTGGAATATAATAACCACCAGCACAGCTCCAACTATAATTTTCATCTACCACTCCCTCGGTCATGGCAGCTAATGCAGTAAAAGGTTTGAATGTAGAACCTGGAGGATACATAGCAGTTAGCGGCCTATTGATTAATGGTTTTTGAGGATCATTTAATAACTTCATATAATTCTCACCACGCTTTCTACCCGTCAATAAATTCGGGTCGAAACTAGGACTACTCACTAGACATAAAACCTCGCCAGTACTTGGCTCTATAGCCACAATACTTCCTCTTTTATTTTTCATCAATTTTTCGCCATATAGCTGCAAGTCAATATCGATAGTAGAAGTAAGGCTTTTGCCCGCAATAGGTTTTTGATCTTGTTTGCCATCATCTAAGCTCCCTTGCTCTCTCCCTTTATTATCGACAAACATATACGAAAGTCCCATTTGTCCTCGGAGTTCTTCATCATATTGTAATTCTAATGCAAATTTGCCGGCATAATCACCAGGCTCGTAATAGCCATTCGATTTTTCTATTTGCGATTTATCTACTTCGCCAATATATCCAAAAAGATTTGGTCCGCAATTGTAAGGATATTGACGCATGGTACGTACATTGCCATAGAATCCTGGGAATTGGCTCATATACTCTTGAAATTTAGAAAAATCTTCAATAGATAATTGACCTAAAAAAACAGAGGATTTATATCTAGAATAGGAGCGTGCTTTAGATAAATTTTTAATAAAATCGGCTTTAGTAATAGAAAGGATTTCACAGAATTTAAGCGTATCCATTTCTTTTACGTTTTTAGGATTCACCATGATATCATATACCGGAGCATTGTAAACGATCAATTTGCCTTTACGGTCGTAAATCAAGCCACGTGCAGGTTCTATTCGACGGATATCGATGGCATTATTCTTTGCTTGTTGGTCAAAATCATCACTAATTACTTGAAGATAAAATAGGCGAATAAAATAAATGATCACAACGGATGCAAATATCACTTTAAGCACTAGGGCTCTGCCTGTAAAAAGATCTTTCAACTAGTTTTAGATAATATATTTGGTACGGAAAAAAATAGGACTCAAAATTATAAAAGCTTTAGCATTATTTACTAAAAATCAAACTAATTAATTTTGATTTCTTCGTTACGTTCGTCGTAGATGATAAAATGCATTAAAGCTAAATTATTATTCGCTTCCATTTTAATCCATTTCTTGTGTTTCCACCACCATTGAGCTTGTATCGACCACAGTCCTTTAGTTAGAAAAGCATAAATATAAGGATGCAATTCGAGAGATAGTTTTTTATGAAAGCCTAATAAATATTTGATGTTTTTATAAATTTCGTCTGTTACCAAAACGGTCGAATCTACTTTGCCTGTGCCATTGCAGCTGGGGCACGATTCAGACGTAGTGATATTGATTTGGGGTTTTACACGTTCTCGTGTAATCTGCATCAAATTTAGTTTTGTGAGTGGTTGAATGCTATGCTTTGCTCTATCGCGTTGCATTTCTTCTTTCATCAAATCATAAATAGCTAATCGATTTGCAGCTAATTTCATATCGATAAAGTCCACCACTATGATTCCACCCATATCGCGCAAACGCAGTTGACGAGCCACTTCACGAGCCGCTTCGGTATTTACACTCAAGGCAATACTTTCTTGATTGCCGGTGGTACTTACTTTATGTCCACTGTTTACATCAATAACATGAAGCGCTTCAGTATGTTCAATCACCAAATAGCCACCACCATCCATACTTACTGTTTTGCCAAATGAAGATTTGATTTGTTTGGTAATACCATATTCGTCAAAGATTTGACCTTTCTCGCCAAAATAACTTACAATATTTTTTTTATCTGGTGCAATCTTCACCACATACTCTTCAATATCTTTGCTGATAAGCGCATTATTGCTCACAATTCTACTAAAGCTATCGTTTAATAAATCACGTAAAATAGAATTGGCTTTGTTTTGTTCGCTATAAATTTTAGCTGGCGCAACAGCTCCTTTCAATTGTTGTAAAATATTTTTCCAACTTTCATTTAAGCCGATAATTTCTTCATGCAGAGCACTTGCTGTTTTGCCTTCGGCTAAGGTTCGAACCACGATCGAAAAGTTTTTTGATTTCAAACTTTCTACTAATACTTTTAAGCGTTTACGTTCTTCGGCATTGGCAATTTTTTTTGATACGCCTACATTATTACCAAAAGGACTAAGGATTAAATTGCGCGAAGCCAATGATATTTCACAGGATAATCGCGGTCCTTTACTGGAGATAGGTTCTTTTAAAATTTGAACCAGTACTAAATCTTTTTGCTTTAAAACATCGGCTATTTTTCCGTCTTTATGAATCTCGCGTTCGTTCTCTAAATCTAAATGAGCTAGTTCGCTATAATTTCCAGCCACTGCATTTCGAATAATTCTATTGAGGGTATGTATTTGGGGGCTTAAATCAGAGTAATGCAAAAAGGCATCTTTTTCACTGCCAATATCTACAAATACTGCATTTAATCCAGGAATAATTTTTTTGATTCTTCCTAAGAAAATATCGCCTACATTAAATTGATTATTGTTTTTATCTTGGTGTAACTCTACTAGCTTTTTATTTTCTAGTAAGGCCACATCCACTCCTTTGGCGGTATTATTTATGATTAACTCTTTTTCCATTATGTATCAATTACATTACAAATTCATTAGTACATACAATAATTGTATGAATCTAGTTCAATTATACTGTTGAAGGAGATTGTTGAGTCTAACTAAAATTAGTTAGTGATTACATCGCTTATCAAAAACAGTATGCTTGTTTTTAAAGGTGGGTTAATAAATAATAAGCGAGTGAAGATGATATTCATCATAAAACGGAACATAAATACTTATGTTCCGTTTTAAAGATGAGATAAAAAGAAATTATTTCTTTTTATGTCTATTTTTTCTAAGTCTTTTCTTTCTTTTGTGAGTAGCTATCTTATGTCTTTTTCTCTTTTTACCGCAAGGCATGATTTGTAAGTTTTATTCGTTAAAAAAATTATTGTTATTGCTTTAAGTGTTTGATATAGTCGTTGATCTCTTTTGTTAATTCAGGATCTTTTATCAGTTTTTTTGCTTTTTCAAGCGCTGAAACTGCCGACTTTTTTTCGCCCACATTCTCATATGCTTCTGCTAATAATAAATATGCATCTACATTTGAGGGTTGCAAAGATACAACTTTTTCTAATCTTTTAATAGCCTTATCAAATTGTTTCGAAACAATACCAAATCTACCTAGGGTGAATTGTGCTTCAGCATTATTAGAATCTTTGGCTACTATATCTCTCAAAATGCCTACACCGCTCATTACATCTTGGGTTCCGTCCATATAGCATTGAGCCAATTTGATTTGATAAGAGGTATTTGTAGGGGCTAATTCGGTAGCTTTTTTGAAGCATGCCAAGGCATTTTGAAATAATAATCCGCTATTTTCGGGACTATTCAGAATCATTGCTGCTTGATAATTTTGATCACCAGCTTTTACCCAAAGCGCTAATTCATTTTTCTTTTTAGCTAAATCGTATAAATAATAAGATGCCACACCCGAAAACCCAGCTACATTGTATATGTGTGCCACACTATCAATATTCTTTACGTTTTCAGGATCTTTAAGTAAAGCATTGATAATGGCTAAGGTGTCTTTACTTAGCTGACTATTAACCGTTTTAAGCGTAGCTTCTATATCTGTGTTAGAGGCAGTAGTCTCCTGTTTAGGGCCTTTTTTTTGACTTAAATCTTTAGGTTTTTTCGTGTTTCCAAATAGATACACTACAACGAGGGCCAGTACGCATAAACCTATGGCAAGGTAGTGTTTGTAATTCATTTAGAAATTAGGCTTTAGCTCCTTTATTTTTCTTTACCGCTTCAACAAACGTTTTAGCAGGTTTGAAAGCTGGAATATAATGTTCTGGAATTTCGATAGCGATATTCTTTTTAATGTTTCTACCGATTTTTTTAGCTCTTTTTTTAGTAATGAAACTACCAAATCCACGTACATATACATTTTCGCCTTGTTTTAAAGAATCTCTGATTTCTTTAAATAATGCTTCAATCGATACAAGTACATCTACTTTTGCAATTCCTGTTTTATCAGATATTTTGTTCACTAAATCTGCCTTTCTCATATGCTTCTATTAATATATTAAAGTGTTGAAATAAAATAATTTTATATTTGAATTAATCGCGGTGCAAAGTTGATAAATCTTTGCGATAAAACAATCATTTTTGTATTTATTTTTTAAATCTTTTTATGACAAAAGAAAAAGAATTGTTTGTTTCAACACTTATTAAATGGTCTCGAACCATTGATAGGCCTATGCCTTGGAAGGGAATTAAAAATCCGTACTTCATTTGGTTGTCGGAAATAATTTTGCAACAAACTCGAGTAGAACAAGGAATGAATTATTATTTGAAATTTACTAAAGCCTATCCAAAAGTTGAAGATTTAGCCAATGCTCCTATAGAAGAAGTGCTCAAACATTGGGAAGGATTGGGTTATTATTCACGTGCTCGTAATTTGCATCATACCGCTCAAATAATTGTAGAAAAATATAATGGAATTTTTCCCTCCAATCATGCAGATATATTATCCCTAAAGGGCATTGGTCCTTATACTGCAGCTGCTATCGCTTCATTTGCGTACGATTTGCCTTATGCAGTTGTTGATGGCAATGTGATTCGGGTGCTATCGAGATACTTTGGAATTGATACTGCTTTTGATATTCCAGCAGGAAGAAAAAAATTTGATGCACTAGCTGCTGAAATATTACCAAAGAATCAATCAGCCATCTATAATCAAGCGATCATGGATTTTGGCGCAACTGTTTGTAAGCCAGCAGCAGCAGTGTGTTCAAGCTGTGTGATGCAAAAAAAATGCTGTGCTTATCAGCAAGATAAAGTAGAGCTTTGGCCTATCAAAGCAAATAAAACTAAAGTAGAAACCAAATATTTTAACTACTTTGTTTTAGCCTATAAAAATAAATGCTACATCAAAAAAAGAGAGAATGATTTTTGGAAAGATTTGTATGAATTTTATCTAATGGAAGATAAACAATTATGGTCTATAGATAAACTAAGCAAGTTCGCCACAAAAGAGGAATGGCAAAGGACTAAGGCTATCACTTTTATAGATTTAACTCAAAAATTAAGTCACAGGGATATTCAGGCGCGCTTTTTTACCATTGAATTAAATAAAAAACCAGCTCTACATGATTTTATTGAGGTTGACAAATCAAATATGTCTAAATTTGCTTTCCCAAAAATAATAAATAGCTATATTGAAAATTATTTTTGATATATTAGAGTTTTAATAAAAGCAAAACATGATAAATAAAGTTATTTTAGTAGGTCGATTAGGTAAAGACCCAGAAATTAGAGCCTTTGAAGGAAATAGAAAAGTGGCTAATTTCACTTTAGCTACAAATGAACGTTACACAGATAAAAGTGGTAATAAACAAGAAATTACTGATTGGCATAATTTAGCCATTTGGGGTGCTCAGGCAGAAATAGCAGAGAAATTTCTAAAAAAAGGAATGTTAATCTATATAGAAGGTCGCTTGAAAAGTCGTTCATGGGAAGATAAAGATGGCGTAAAAAAATATACCACCGAAGTAGTGGTTGATAGTTTTAAAATGTTAGAAGGTCAAAAAGTTGTAGATATATCTCCTACTGGTCCAGAAATAGCTGACGATTTACCTTTTTAATTTTACATTTACATTGTTAACTAAATCTACATCAATTGAGTAGCGATATTCCTCCCTCACAATATTTACAATTTATCCAGATTCTACAAGCGCAGGCTATGTCAGGCTCATTTTCTACTATGTTTTTTGAAATAGTAGCGATTTTTATTTTATTAATCATAAATGGGTTAGTGGCTTCTTCTGAAGTGGCTTTTTTTGCACTCTCTCCTCAAGAAAAAGAAGAAATCAAAAATGATGATAATTCCCAAAATGATTTAATTCTTAAGTTATTAGCCAATCCACGTTATGTGCTTTCTACAGTATTAATTGTTATTAGCTTAATCAATATTACAGTCGTTCTTCTTACACATCTAGTTATTGGTCGCTTTTTCCCCGAAGATATGCAACCATTAGCTATTGGTTCTTATATCATTAAAGCACATTATATTGAAGAGTTTATCACTATCCTAATTGATATTTTCTTTATTTTATTGTTTGTGGATGTAATTCCTATCACTTTTGCGCAGAGCAATAAATTACGTGTAGCCAATTTTACAGCTATCCCATTAAATTTTTTAGTGAAAGTTTGCTATCCTTTAAGCTATATCATGGTGCATGCCTCCACTTATATCGAAAAGAAAATTAGAAGATATACCGAAATTGATACGGATGAAATTGAACAAGCCATTGAAATGACGGCCGATAAAAATACTACTCAAGAAGATATTAAAGTATTGAAAGGCATAGTTCATTTTGGTGAAATTACCGCTCGACAAATCATGCGACCTCGACTAGATATACACGCATTAGAATATACTTGGACGTTTGATAAGGTTCTTGAATACGTTCGTTCTAGTGGCTATTCACGTTTACCTGTTTATATTGAAAGTTTAGATAAGATTAAAGGGGTATTACACGTTAAAGATTTATTAAAGTATATAGATGAATCAAATAGCTTCGATTGGCATAGCTTAATTCATGAGGCTTTGTTTATTCCAGAAGGAAAAAAAATTGATGATTTATTAAAAGATATTCAAGCTACTAGAAAACATTTGGCCATTGTAGTAGATGAACATGGTGGTACTAGTGGAATTATAACATTAGAAGATATTGTGGAAGAAGTATTGGGTGAAATAAAAGATGAGTTTGATGAAGAAGAAGAGTTTACCTCCAATAAAGTAAATGATACTACTTATATTTTTGAAGGGAAAGTATTGTTGAACGATGTATGTAAAATAATTGGTGCTGATGTGAATGATTTTGAAGAGGTGCGTGGAGAAGCTGATTCATTAGCAGGATTGATTTTAGAATTAGCAGGTAAAATGCCCGTAAAAAATGAGGTATATAGTTTTCAAATATATACTTTTAGAGTATTGAATATTGAACAGAATAGAATTCGAAGAATTGAGTTGAAAATTCTTCCAGCGGATGAAGCATAATTTTGATGATATAAACCAATGGTCATGATAAAAAAATATAGTTTATTTATAGTGTTTGCTATTGTTATAGTAGTCATTATAAGTTCATGCGAAAAAACATATACTCCGAAACCTAAGTCGTATCCTAGAGTCATCTATCCTGAGCATCGTTATCAGATGTATTCGAATGAATTTTGCCCTTTTACATTTGAATATCCAACCTATGCATTTGTCAATAAAGATTCGATGTTTTTTGGAGAAAAATTACAAAATAAATGTTGGTTTAATATTGAGTATCCTCAATTTAGCGGGACTATTCACGTTACTTACGAAGATATTCATAGCAAAGAAGAGATTGCTAAAATGTTGGATGATGCACATACACTCACCTACAAACATTCAAAAAAAGCAGACGCGATCGAACCTATAGAAATCAATAATAAAAATGGAGTGCATGGCTTAATCTATGATGTGGAAGGCAATGCGGCCTCATCAGCACAATTTTATGTAACCGATATGGATCACCATTTTTTAAGAGGAGCTTTATATTTTAATGTAAAACCCAATATCGATAGTATGGCTCCAGTGATTAAATTTGTGAGTAAAGACATGTCGCATATGATAGAAACCTTTAATTGGAAAAATTAAAAATTATAGTCAAAAAAAAACGAGTCAATGAATTGACTCGTTTTTTTTGTTTGCAAAGTTATATTATCTAGCGTATTTATAATTTCTACCAGGATAATAAGCTACTGGTCCTAATTCTTCTTCAATACGTAATAATTGATTGTATTTGGCCATTCTATCGGTTCTAGAAGCCGAACCAGTTTTGATTTGTCCGCAGTTTAATGCTACAGCTAAATCAGCTATGGTAGTATCTTCGGTTTCGCCACTACGGTGACTCATAATAGAAGTATAAGAGTTGCGTGTTGCTAATTGCACCGCTTCAATCGTTTCTGTTAGAGTACCAATTTGATTTACTTTTACTAAAATAGAATTAGCAATTTTATTCTCAATACCTTTTCCTAAACGCTCCACATTGGTAACAAATAAATCGTCGCCTACTAATTGTACTTTATCGCCAATAGCATTCGTAAGTTTTTGCCAGCCGCTCCAATCATCTTCACTCATGCCATCTTCAATAGAAACGATAGGATATTTTTTTACCCATTTAGTCCAAAAATCAGCCATTTCATCATTGCTTAATTTTTTACCATCGCTTTTGTGGAAGTGATATAATTTTTTCTTTTCATCATAAAACTCAGTAACAGCAGCATCCATCGCAATATAGATATCTTCACCTGGTTTATAACCTGCGCTTTCTATTGCTTTTAATACTATTTCAATCGCTTCTTCATTCGATTTGATATTAGGGGCAAAACCGCCTTCATCACCTACATTGGTGCTATAGCCTTTGCTATGTAATACTTTTTTTAAGTGGTGAAATACCTCAGCTCCCATACGCAATGCATCACTAAATGTATCTGCACCGGTTGGTACTATCATAAATTCTTGAAAATCGATGCTATTATCTGCGTGAGATCCGCCATTTAAAATATTCATCAATGGCACGGGTAAAGTATTCGCATTTACTCCTCCAATATATCTATATAAGGGTTGACCACTTTCTAAAGCTGCTGCTTTGGCCACCGCCATAGAAACTGCTAAAATTGCATTAGCACCAAGTTTAGATTTGTTATTGGTTTTATCTAATTCAATCATAGCTAAATCGATTAAATTTTGTTCGAAAACACTTACCCCTGTAAGTTCTTTAGCTATAATTTTATTTACATTATCAACCGCCTTCATTACTCCTTTACCTAAATAAAGAGATTTGTTATTGTCCCTTAATTCCATCGCTTCGTGTTTACCTGTAGAAGCACCAGATGGAACAGCGGCTCTTCCTAATTCACCATTGGAAGTAATTACATCTACTTCTACGGTTGGATTTCCTCTCGAATCTAAAATTTGACGGGCATGTATTTTTTGGATAATCATGTTGTACTATTTTTTATTGATAATTAATTGTACAAAAGTACGAATATTATTTAACTGACTCCAGAAGTTCATTTTTAAGCTTTTCATCAGTCCAGTTTTGCACTCTAGTAGCGCTGTAAACAAGCTTTTGCTCTTTATTGATCAAGTATGAAGTGGGGTAAGTAAAAATGCCAATATCCTTAAAAGCTTTATTAGCATGATATATTTTCATCGGTAGCGCACTTGAATTTTTATATTTATTTAAGGTTTCAATGGGTTCTTCAGAAATGAGTATCATATCAATTCCTGCTCGTTGTAAACTTGCATAAAGAATCACCAAATCAGGCATTTCTTTTATACAGTCGACACACCAAGTGCCGAAAAAATTGATAAAAACGGGTTTTTGTTGGGTATTCCAATCAACAGGATTTCCATTTAAGTCAACTAATTCTAAATCGGGGAATGCCACTTTAGGTGGAATATTGTACTTTTTATATTGTACAAAAAAAATAATTGCGCCTACCAAGGCCACTACCAATCCTATAATTGTATTTCTTTTCATATGAATGCATTAAAAAAGCAGTCACACCCAAGGAGTAACTGCTTTATATTAAATTCTATAAAATTATTTTGCAGCTGCAAATCTTCTATTCACTTCATCCCAATTAATCAAATTGTAGAAAGAAGCGATATAATCAGGTCTGCGATTTTGATAATGTAAATAATAAGCATGTTCCCATACATCAATACCTAATATCGGAGTGCCTGGGCATTCAGAGATATCCATGGTTGGATTATCTTGATTAGGTGAAGAACAAACACATAAGCTTTTATCTGCTTTTACACATAACCAAGCCCAACCTGAGCCAAATCTTGTAGTTGCTGCTTTTGTAAATTCTTCTTTGAATTTATCGTATGAACCAAAAGCGGTATTGATTGCATCTGCAATAGCGCCTGTAGGATTTCCACCTGCATTTGGTCCAATCACTGTCCAGAATAATGAATGGTTGAAATGTCCACCTCCATTGTTTCTCACAGCAGGACTTAATTTTGAAATATTAGCCATCAACTCTTCGATGCTTTTGTTTTCCCATTCTGTTCCAGCAATAGCAGCATTTAAGTTGGTTACATAAGCATTGTGGTGTTTGCTATGATGTATTTCCATAGTGCGTGCATCGATATGTGGCTCTAATGCAGCATATTCATAAGGTAATTTTGGTAATTCGAATGCCATATTTTTAATTTTTTTAGATGAATGAATAATTTGTATTTCTATAGAACAAAGCTAAATAGAAATATGTTCAATTTAGAATAAAAATAGTGGTTCTAAATTTTAATGAGTTTATAGCAGCTATCGCCACATTTTAGAAAATAAAATCCATTCGAAAGATTTGATAAATCAATAGAATATTCATACTCCTTATAAATTTTATAATTATTCATTACATTTCCAATAGCATCATATAAAGTGATATCGCCACTATACGCATGATCAAATGCTATTTGAACCCACGAATTTGTAGGATTAGGCATTATTTGTAAGTGTGAGGAAGCCAATTCTTCTTCTATCGCATTTGTACATACCACACTATGACTATTCAGCGATGCTAATGCGGATGTTCTTCTACCCCGAATAAAACTTTTTAATCCAAAAGCATCTAAGCCACCAGGACCTGACATGAATACTGTAGTATCGATATTGGTTTCGAATTGTGCATTCGTAGTGGTTTTTTTCGGATCGGCATAGACACTGCTTTTGATTAAATCATATAATGAATCGATCTTTGGTTCGAAATAGCTGATACTAAAATCGTCTAACAACTCGCAATAGGCCTGATTATAGGCATTTTTATAGGTGGTATTCAGTAGCATATTGTTACATAAAGGTCTACTATTAGTAGGCGTACTGATATAATACATATCTAAGTTCAATAGCTGAGAAGCTGTTAACCCATTTTTAAAATTACCAAAGGCTTCATTATTATCCCAACCAATCCATTCAAATTTATCAGTAATTGTATCGTGATAAATATAATAATTATGTCCACTACCAATATAAGAATCTAAACTGCTAAATAAATTGATAGTAGCCCATTGTTTAATGAAATTGGAACTGTTTAGTTTCGCTTCTAATGCAGTGTTTAATGTAGCTGTAGGAGTATTGTTTATGATGTTTATCAATTCAATTAAATCACTCCAATCATTAGCAGTACTATTGTTTTCTAAGTCGTAGTTAGGTTCGTATAAACTTTGTGTGCTAGAACCTTTCCAAGCTAAATCTCCTCTAGGGTCGCCTTGAAATAAATTACCATCTTTATTCGAAAACCATCGTTTGCAAAATTCATCATCAATTGCTTCAACAATGGTATATAATCCCCACAATTGCCCATTCATATAAACATTGCAATAAGTGGTTCGTGGAGCTGGTAAACCATGTGCTCGTAAAAAATCATTGACTATTTTTTCGCGCATCATCGTTGGGTCTTTAAAACTATTATTGAAATTTAATTTTTTCAATCCATGAATATCTTGCCCATTCACAAATTCATTGATATCTAATTTGAATGATTTTTTTTGTCCAGGTCCACTAAAAGAAGAATTTCCTTTAGCCTGTATCCCAATGCTATCATAATGTTCGCTGTTAAAATCGACCGATACCATTAAGTATTGGTCGGTAGTATTCGTGTTTAATAATGAATCATAAAATGTACTATATGGATAGGTGATTCGTAGCGTATGTATGGTCCATGGATTAAATATTGAATCGCCATTGGCTGCTTGGCTTGTTATAAAAAAGCATGAAAGTAATACGATAAGGTAAATTTTTCTAATCATGATAAACTATAATTATGAAGTATAAATGCTACTTAAAAATACTTATAAAAAGTCGTTATTCAAAGTAATATTATTCTTCTTGTATAGCTTGATTGCTTTCCTTTTCTACTTTTCGTAATTTTTTTTCACAAATAGCAATCCAGTCTTTTGCTTCTTTTATCTTGTTGGCAAGTTGTTCAAGTGCTATATCCCCATTTTCTAATTCTTCCACTAATGCTTCTAACTTTGTATAGGCTTCTTTATAAGTAATTTCTTTTTTCATTTTTTTCTTTTTTTTGAATAACACTTTCTACTATTTCATCTTTTAAATAGGTGTTTATACTACTTCCTATTTTAATTTTTTTAGGGTCTGTAATAATTTCACCTGCTTGCTTGACGATCGCAAATCCTCTGTTTAATATCGCTTCAGGACTAGCTAGTTTGATGATACGTTTGGAATATGCCAATGCTTCTTTTGCTTCGGTAACTTGTGTTTCTATATTATTGAATATTCGTTCTTTTAAACGTAGTAATCGATTCTCAAATTCGAAATTATGCTCTACTATATATGCTGCAACTTTTGTTGGTGTTTTAAATTCTCTCGCCATCAAATCTACGATGCTCTGATTCCTATCATGTCCAATGCCAGTATAAATAGGAATAGGGAAATTGGCTATCTTATTGGCTAATTCGAATTGATCAAAGGGTTTAAAATCGCCCAAAGAACCACCTCCTCTAACAATCACCACTAGATCATATGGATGTTTTTTTTGCTCTATCAAAGCTAATTGCTCCATAATTAATTGAGGTGCTTGTTCGCCTTGTATGGTACATAAATATTCATCTATATGAAAAGTGTATGCATGTTTATTTTTTGATAATTCTTGTAGAAAATCTCTTTGTCCATCAGAGTTGGTAGCTGTTATAAAAGCAATGTTTTCAATCACTAAAGGGATAGGTAGCTGATTGTTGTAAGTGAAATATTGTCCGTCAATTTCTTTTATACTTGTTGGATTGGATAGTAATAGTCTATCTAATGTTTGTTGTCGCTCAAGCTCTAAAGCCCCTAATTTATGAGCTATATCGAGTTGTATGATATCTAAATTGAGTCCGTATATCTTATGAAATCGAACTTTCACTTTACAAATAATTTCAGTGCCATCTTTGAATGGTTGTTGAATATATTTTTCAAATTTTTCTATTTCACTATAATAATTCGACCAAAACACCGCTTTCATTTCAGCTATTTTGTTGCCGTTTTTAGTTTCTTCTAAGTTTAAATAACAACGTCTACTGCTCTCGTATTTCTTTACATTCATTATTCGTGCAGATACCCAATAAGACTCTTGCTCAAATTGATTTTGTATGGTTTGTTGTATTTGCTCTGCTAGTGCAGATAGTGGGATATGTTCTTGCATGGTTTATATTGGGAGTAGCTGCTACTCAGTTATTTTTCATCTTTTAAAAAAGGAAGATTATTTCTTATTTCATAAAGTTTATCATATTCATAATCCATATAATTTATTTTTTCTTCATGTGTCGTTTGATATAATATTTCCCCTAATGCATCGCAACTCATACTGTCGCCACTATGATATATTTGATTCCCATCGTCGCCAATTCTGTTTACACCAATAACATAAGCTTGATTTTCTATCGCTCTAGCTTGTAATAAAGTTTTCCATGCTGTATTTCTTCGTTCTGGCCAATTAGCAGGAATAATCAGTATATCATAATCATATATATTTTCGTTTACATGATTTCTTAGCCAAGTAGGGAATCTCAAATCATAACAAATAGCAGGTCTTATTTTCCAACCTTCATATTCAATCGTCACTTGTTTTTCTCCAGCACTATAATGTGCTTCTTCGTGTGCTAAAGTGAATAAATGTTTTTTATCATAATGCAGAATCATCCCATCTGGTTGAACCCAAACAAATCGATTATAAAATTGATTTTGTTCTTTTAAAATAATACTGCCACAGATAACAAATTTATAAGTGTTTGCCATCACAGAAAGCCACATGAGAGTATCTCCACTCATTCGTTCTGCAAATTTTTCAGGCTTCATGCTAAAACCCGTTGTAAACATTTCAGGCAATACAACAAGGTCTGTTCCTGCTTCTATTTGCTTAAATAAATTGGTAAATTTAGTGACGTTTTGAAGTTTGTCTTCCCAATGTAAAGCCGTTTGAATACTGGCAATTTTAAGTATTTTTTTCATCTATTTTTTCAGTTTCTTTACGACCATTTTCTATATTTTATTTAATATTTCTAGTCCCTTATCCAACAAGTCGTTTGTTTTAGCAAAACAAAATCGTAATACTTTATGATCGGTTCCCTTACTATAAAAGGAAGATAAAGGAATCGAAGCTATTTTGTTTTCAATTGTTAAACGTTTCGCAAAATCTAAATCTTTTTCTTCACTAATATTTTCATAAGAGAGCAATTGAAAATAACTTCCCTCGCAAGCAATCGGTTTAAATCTAGACTGACCAATACCTTTCAAGAAGTAATTTCTTTTTTCTTCATAAAATTTTGCTAAATCCAAATAGTCATCACTCTCGTTCATATAAGCAGCTATCGCATATTGAATGGGTGTATTGACAGAGAACACATTAAATTGATGGGCTTTTCTAAATTCACGCATCAATGGAGCAGCCGCTATACAATAGCCTATTTTCCAGCCAGTGACATGATAGCTTTTTCCAAAAGAATAACAGATAAAACTTCGTTCCATCAATTTAGGATATTTTAAAATGCTTTCATGTGTTTTTTTATCATATACCAAATGCTCATATACTTCATCACTCAGAATAATGATATCTGTTCCCGAAGTTAATTTTTCAAGCATCAACAAATCTTCTCTCTTCAAAATTTTAGTAGCAGGATTATTCGGATTATTGATGATGATCATTTTTGTTCGCGTATTAATCAATTTGGCTACATGCTTCCAATTGATTTCATAAGTGGGATATTCTAATTCTATATACTTAGGAATGCCTCCCGATAGCAGGATGGCTGGTGCATAACAATCATATGCAGGTTCGAAAATAATGACTTCATCTCCTTCCTTAATGGAGCAATTTATCGCTGTGAATATAGCTTGTGTTCCACCAGCAGTAATAGTGATTTCTTCTTGTATATCAATCTCTGTATTATATAGTTTTTTTATTTTTTGTGCTAAAGCTTGACGTAATTCTAATACCCCAGGCATAGGTGCATATTGATTATAATCTTTCTGAATAAATTCATGCACTAAGTTTTTTAGTCGTTCATTACAACTGTAATTTGGAAATCCTTGTGATAAATTGATGGCTTGATATTCATTGGCAAGAGCACTCATTACCGAAAAAATAGTAGTACCTACTTTAGGAAGTTTAGATCTGTTAGATAGCATGGTCTTTATTTTAAACTAAAATAAGAAATAAAAATCAAAGAAATAAAAATCAATTTTCAAATACTGCGAAATCTTTTTGATTCTTTACCGATTGTAAAAAAGCCTCAGTTGTATCTTTTATTGTTTTGTCAAGCGGAATGAATTTATAGTTAAGGGCTTTGATGATTTTACTATTATCGTAATTGGCTTGTAAATTGGCCAGTTGTATAGTTTCACTTGTAATCATCCTAGTATGTCCTGTAAACAAAGTTTGTAAAAAATCGCTTGCTATAGCTACTTCTCCCAGTATTTTATTTACTTTGTATTGAGGAGCTTTACGATTCATTTTTTGTGCAATAGCAGTAAAAAAGTTCTTAAACGATTCATTATATCCACTTAAAATAAATTTGTCGTTTATGATATCACTATCCATCAATTGAATCATGCAATCTACCACATCTCTTACATCTACAAATCCTACAACTCCATCTGTATAAAAAGGTAATCCTTTATGTATATTGCTGAAAAAACTACCACTTCCTTCATTCCAGAAACCTGCTCCGATAATTGTTCCAGGGTTCACTATGATAGTATCAATTCCTTCTGTCATGGCTCTATATGCTTCTCGTTCAGCCATGAATTTACTCTTTCCATAATGCGCTGGATATGGATTAGTGCTCCACTCGCTATTTTCATCAATTGTTTCTCCATGCTTTGGTGATGGTAATGCCGCGATACTACTAACATGTAAATACTTCTTCACTCCATGAAATAAGGAAACATTCACTATATTCGCTGTACCTTCAGCATGTACTTTATACATGAGAGCTCTAGATTTTTTATCAAATGAAATTTTAGCTGCACAATGAAATACCTTACTCACCCCTTTCATAGCTATTTCTAAAGATGGAATATCTAAAATATCGCCTTCATGCCATATAATTTGTGAAGCATATTTGCCTAATAAATCCATACGAGTACTCGGTCTTTTTAAGGATACAACCGTTTCTCCTCTATCGATTAATTTTTTGGCTAAATAAGAACCAACAAATCCAGATGCGCCTGTAATAAAATTCATATGCTCAATATTAAAGTACGAATCTACTTTCTTTTTAGGATACTCGTTTGGAAATTTTGTAAGGTGTTAAATGGGGTTTCATGATCATGATAAGATTGATATATAATTTCAAAATTCGACTCAAATAATAAAGCTATATCCTCATGATTATAAGAACTGATATCCAAACCACTACACTTAAGTGGTCCATTTTTCGAAAAAGTAGATAACATTAAATAACCTCCTTTTTCGATATGCTTAGCTGTTTGTTGAATGTAAATTTCAATTTCAGAGGGATCTCTTAAAAAATGAAATACTGCTCTATCATGCCATAGCTTATAGTTTTTATTCGGTGAAAACAAACAAATATCACTAGCTATCCATTCAATTGCAGGTTGTAAATGGGAAAAGTTTTTTTTGTTTTTTTCTATTGCTATATTCGAAATATCTACTCCTGTTAAGTGATGAAACCCTTCCTTATGCAAGTTTTCAAGTAATTTACTTTCGCCACATCCTACATCAATGATAGCGACATCTTTCGGTAGATTTAATTTGTTTATTAAATCTATAAAATAGCTAGGTTTATCTTGATACCAACTTACTTCTTCAAATGATTTGGTAGCATATACTTTTTCCCAATGATTTACTTTGTCTGTATTATTCATTTATTCAGCTTTATCTCTAGTAAAAATCCACTTATTGTCTTTGCTTAATTTACTATTAAATACATATCCATGCTCATTAAATTCTTTCAAGTCTTTGCTTTTTTCAATCTTATTTTTTATTAGATAAGAAGCCATATATCCACGTGCTTTTTTTGCAAAAAAGCCAATCATTTTATAGTCAGCCCCTTTTTTATCTTTGAATTCACAATGTATACAAGGGTGTTGTAAAGATTTTTCTTTCACTACTTTAAAATATTCTTCAGACGCTAAATTGATTAATGTTTTTTCTTTATGTGAAGCTAATTGTTCATTGATATAATCATTTACTTTCGAATCCCAAAACTGATATAAGTTTTTAGATTTACCTATGCAGATACTCGTTCCCATTTCTAATCTATAAGGCTGTATTAAGTCTAATGGTCTTAAATATCCATGTAATCCGGATAATATTAATAGATGATTTTGAGCAAATGTAAAATCTTTTTCTTTAAATGTATTTGCTTCTAATCCTAGATATACATCTCCTTTAAATGCTAAGATGGCTTGTTTGGCATTTGTTAAGTCAAATTCTTTATGCCAAGTTTGATATCTCTCAACATTTAAGTCTGCAAGTTTATCACTTAAATCCATCAAATGTGCTATTTTCTTAGAACTTAGGCGTGCTAATTTATCTATAATTTGTTCTGATAAATTTAATTGATCTGGTATACTGTGCTTTTTAGCAATTGGCGCTGTCTCAAAATCTAAAGTTTTTGCTGGAGATAAAACTGCAATCATAATATCAAATTTATACGTATAACAAATCTATGAAATAATAGTTTCTTTAGAACTAAGTTTTTTTAATACTTATCGTAAAAGTACTTCCTTTATTGATTTCACTTTGAATATTTATGATCCCTTTATGTTTTTCAATAATTTTATTCGCTATTGTCAATCCTAGTCCGGTACCTGAATACTCATTTTTATTATGCAGCCTTGCAAAAGCTTCAAATATTTTTGAACGGTAAGCTTCTTCAATGCCAATACCATTATCGCTAATATCAATATGAATATATAACGGACTTATTCTACTTTGAATATGAACTGTAGGTCTATCCGATTTATTATATTTTAGTCCATTCAGTATGATGTTTTGTATCAATAATTCAAGCATTTGTTTGTCACCATACAATTCCGTGTCATTATATAATATAATTTCACTATTATTTTCAATTAAAAATAATTCTAATTTATTTTTAATATTATTTACTAATTGCGAAAGATTTACTTGTTCGAAGCGTAATTCGTAATCATGTAATTTGGTGTATGAAAATAAATTAGATACTAAATCATACATGTTCTCTGCGGCTTTCAGAGAGGTTGTAATATAATCACGCACCGAATCATTGTTCTCTTGCAATTTATTCAATAACATTTTTTGATAGATGATAATCATTCGTAGAGGCTCTTTCATATCATGAGATGCAATAAATGAAAAAGTCATCAAGTCTTGATTTTTTGCTACCACTTCATTAGTCTTATCGTTAAGCATGTTTTGGAACTCCACTCGTTTAGTAACTTTTCTAGAGTTGAGTAATACTTGATTTGCATTGGATAGTTTTATATTAAACTCATACCAATCATTTGTGCCATTGGCGTTGATAATATTGAATAAATACGAGTTGTTTTCAATCGTTTTATTTTTTAAATCATCATTATATCTTTTCACTTCATCATATGAAATAGGATTAATGATCTTAATCACATTTTTGCCAATTAAATCTTCTTGGCTATAACCGGTTAACTCTTTTATAGAAGGACTGACGTATAAAACTTCTCCAGTTAAATTTTGAATACTTACAACATCTGATGAGTTTTCTGCCAATAATTTGTACTTAGCATCCAGTTCCTCATTCTCTTTTCGTCTACTGTTATTAATAGCAGATATGACAAAAATTAGCACAAATGAAGTTAATGCAGTAATATAATAATCGCTATAATCTGAACAGTTTGAATGATTGCCAATAATCAGTAATAAAATAAATAGTAAAATATTCACCAGTTGAAAAAATAAAAAGGCTCTATAGGTAATAAAATAAATACTTATAATTAAATAATAGACTAAGTATTGATAAGCTAATCTGTCTTCAAAATAAGATAAATAGGTAAGTCCTAAGTTTACAATATTTATTATGTATGCAGCAACAAAGGAAAGAAAATTTATATTCTTATAAGTGTTTTTAATAAAAAAAGTACTTAGAAATATAAAGAAGAAAACAACGGCCTCCATAAAATTTATTAGTTGGAGTACATGTGCATCATTCTCTTTTATTTCATGAGGTAATAAGCTGAATATGATGAAATTGATAAAAGCTGCTAGTATAATAATCCGAAATGCACGGATATCTTGTTTGTCTTTAGGGAATAAATATAAATGCAGGTCTTTCAACATAGATATACGTAAATATAATCATCTATCAACGATTATAAAAATATAATTGATTTTATTTCTAATACTTTATGCAAACATTTTTTGCTTCTGTAAAGAATCGAAGTGCTTCCCAACCGCCTTCTCTGCCTACTCCACTTGATTTTACACCTCCAAATGGAGTGCGTAAATCACGTAATAACCAACAGTTTACCCATACAATTCCACTTTCTAATTTTTCAGCTACTCTATGTGCCCGCTGTAGATCTTTCGTCCAAACAGTTGCCGCTAATCCATATTCTGTACTATTGGCCATAGTCAATACTTCTTCTTCTGTTTCAAATGGAGTAATCGTAACTACTGGTCCAAAAATTTCTTCTTGATTAGCTCGACATAAATAGCCTACATTTTCAATGATAGTAGGCTCAATAAAATAACCCTCTTTACATCTCTTTGAACTTGGTATAAATTTATTGCCTCCACACAAAATCTTTCCTCCTTCTTCTTGTGCTATTTGTATATAAGATAATATTTTTGCTTGATGCTCTTTACTTACAACAGCTCCCACATTCACTTCTTGTAAAGGATCTCCAATGGCTAATTTTTTAACTTCTGCTACAAAAGCATCTTTAAATTTTTCATAAATATTTTTTTGGATAAATATTCTAGAACCACATAAACAAATCTGACCTTGATTAGCAAACGAACTATGCACAGTAGTCTTTAGCATGTTTTCAAAATCGCAATCATCAAAAATTATATTTGGATTTTTTCCACCTAATTCTAAAGATAATTTCTTAAACATTGGCGCAGCTGTGCGTGCCAGATGTTTTCCAGTACTAGTACCACCTGTAAATGAGATGGCTTTAATTTTTGGATGTGCCACTATACTTTGTCCAATTTGCGCGCCTCTACCATGAACAATATTTAATACTCCAGAAGGTAATCCAGCTTCTATACATATTTCAGAAAGTAAATAGGCCGTCATAGGAGTTATTTCACTAGGTTTTGCAATTACACAATTACCACTCGCTAAGGCTGGTGCTATTTTCCAAGTGAATAAGTATAAAGGTAAGTTCCAAGGTGAAATACAGCCTACAATGCCAATGGGTCTGCGCAATGTATAGTTGATAGCAGTCTGTTCCATAAAATGGCTTTCAGAAGCAAAATGCTCTATAGCCGTTGCGAAAAAATGAAAATTATCTACCGCCCTAGGGATATCTACAGAACTTGCCAGTTTTAATGGCTTTCCATTATCTATACTCTCCGCTAAAGCTAATTCAGGTAATTTTTGTTCAATCAACTCCGAAATTTTTCTTAAATGTTTGGATCGTTTTAAGGCACTTAAATTACTCCAAATGGGGAAAGCTTTCTCAGCAGCTTCTATCGCCATTTGTAAATCTTGCTCGTCGCTATCGGGTATTTGAGCATATACTTGTCCACTAGCAGGCTCATAACCATCCATATACATCTTGTTCTGTGGAGCTTGTAATTTCCCTCCAATATAATTTTGTATTACTTTCATCGTAATGTAAAACTATAAAACTAATTTGTATTTAACCCATTCAAATTATTAGAAATAAGCCTAAAAAGCTTGATTTTTTATCGTTAACAAAACTTAATTCTTTGATATATAGTAAAAAATGTCACTAGATTTTCTATTTTTGCCAAGCATTTTTTCATATTTAACACTATATGACTTTAAAAGATAAAATCGATCTTGATAAATTACCTAATCACATCGCCATTATTATGGATGGAAATGGTAGATGGGCAAAAGAGAAAGGTAAAAATAGAATTTTCGGTCATAGCAATGGTGTGCAGAGTGTACGTGAGGTTTCTGAAGCATGTGCAGAGCTTGGTGTTAAATGCCTTACTTTATATGCCTTTTCTACAGAGAATTGGAATCGACCAAAACTAGAAGTTACAGCATTAATGGAATTATTAGTACAAACCATACGAAAGGAAACTAAAACATTAATGAAAAACGATATCCGTCTAAAAGCAATAGGGAATCTATCTTCATTGCCTCCTCGATGTTATAATGAATTAATGGAGAGTATTGAAATTACCAAGGATAACAAACGACTAGATTTAGTACTTGCACTTAGCTATAGTGGTAGAGATGAACTACTTCAAGCATGTAAAAAAATAGCTACAGAGGTTCAAAATGGACAATTAAAGACAGAAGAAATTACAGAAGATTTAATACAAAAAAATTTATATACGCATGATATCCCAGATCCTGAATTATTAATCAGAACAAGTGGCGAACATCGTGTAAGTAATTTTTTATTATGGCAAATCGCTTATGCAGAATTTTATTTTACAGAAAAATATTGGCCAGAATTCAGAAAAGAAGATCTGTATGAATCGATTATCAATTTTCAAAATAGAGAAAGAAGATTTGGCAAAACCAGCGAACAGCTTTCAGTAGGTCCCTCAAAATAAATTATGAAATACATCCAAAATAAATATGTTTTATTGCTATGGGCTATTTGTTGCCTTCAGGTAACTCAATTGTATTCTCAAGAAGAATCTTCTATCATGGATTATTCATCTCCTCGTGAATATGAAATTGGAACTATTGATGTACAAGGAACACAGTATTTAGATAAAAATGTATTGAAATCAATTTCAGGTTTAAGACCTGGTATGAAAGTAAATATCCCAGGGGAAGATATCTCTGCCGCTATTAAAAATCTATGGGACCAAAAATTATTTGCTAAAGTTGATATTATATTAGATAGAACAGTTGGAAATACAGCTTTTCTAATCATCAAATTAGAAGAACGTCCACGTTTATCTCGTTATGTATTTAAAGGAATAAAAGGTACAGATGTGGATGAATTACGTAAAAAATTAAATTTAACATCTGGCCAAATCATTACAGAAAATCTAAAATTTATCTCTTCCAAAATTGTAAAAGATTACTTTAATGATAAAGGATTTCTAGCAGCTAAAGTTAATTTAGAAGAAGAAACAGATAGCACTTTTAGAGTAAACAGCCGTAAGATTGTTATATATGTAGATAAAGGTCAAAAAGTAAAAATAAATGCAATCAATTTTTATGGTGTTGAAAATGTAAGCCAAAGTAAATTGATGCGTCAAATGAAAGAAACTCGCGAAAAACTTAAATTTGATGTAGGCGAAATGTTAAAAGCAAAAGCCAATCGTAAAGATCCACGTAAATGGAATTTTGCTCGTATGTTGGCGAATATTTCACCAACTTATATTTATGAATATATAGATCGTTTTGCTAATTTAAATTTTTTAAAGACTTCTAAATTTGATAAAAATAACTATGAGAAAGATAAAGAAAAACTCATAGCAATGTATAATAATTTAGGATATAGAGACGCACGTATTGAAAAGGATAGTGTCTATATGAAAGATGAATCGAATATGAATATAGATATTTATATCGTAGAAGGAAGTCAGTATTATATTCGAAATATCTTTTGGAGAGGCAATCAAAAATATAATGACTCAACCCTCAACTATACATTAAATATCAAAAAAGGTACTATTTATAACCAATCATTATTAGATGAGAAATTACAAATGAGTCAATCAGGTAATGATGTAAGCTCACTCTATATGGATGATGGTTATTTATTCTTTCAAGTAACACCAACCGAAATAAATATCGAGAACGATTCAGTTGATTTAGAGATGCGTATGTTTGAAGGGGCTCAAGCAACTATTAATCAAATTCGAATCAGTGGGAATACTAAAACAAACGAACATGTTATCAGAAGAGAGTTACGTATCATTCCAGGAGATAAATTTAGCAGAGCAGATTTGATAAGATCACAAAGAGAAATTTCTCAATTAGGATACTTTGATCCAGAACAAATAGAAATCGTTCCAATTCCTAATCCTGAAAATGGTACCGTAGATATAGAGTTTAAAGTAGTTGAAAAACCAAGTGATCAACTAGAGCTAAGTGCAGGTTGGGGAGGTAGAGGCAATGGTATTGTGGGTACTGCAGGGGTATCTTTCACTAATTTTTCAATTAAAAATATATTTAAAAAAGATGCTTGGGCTCCACTTCCAACTGGTGATGGACAAAAATTATCACTTCGTGTGCAATCGAATGGTAAATTATATCAATCCTATAATTTCTCCTTTACTGAACCATGGTTAGGAGGTAAAAAACCAAACTCATTATCATTATCTTTCTCAAGAACTCACTATAATAATATAGATGCAACTACTAGAAAGATAGATGGTTGGATTCGTACTACTAGCGCCACTTTAGCTTATGGTACTCGATTAAAATGGCCAGATGATTATTTTACTTTCTTGCCTTCTATTAACTATCAATTATATGGATTAAAAAATTGGACAACTAATAGCTTCTTATTTGCAAATGGCTATTCGCATAATTTAAATATCAATTTATTATTATCGCGTAATTCAATTGATGCTCCTATTTATCCTAGACGTGGGGCTAATATTGAAGCATCTGTACAATTTACTTTGCCATATTCATATATGTTTAATGCACGTAAACTAGATTATGAAAATCCTGATTTGCCAGCGAGTGATCGATACAAATGGTTAGAGTATCATAAATGGAAGTTGAAAGTAGATTGGTATGCACCACTGTCTAAAAACCAAAAATTAGTTTTTAGAGCTACAGCCAAACTAGGATTTATGTTTACTTATAACAATAAATTAGGACTTACGCCATTTGAAAGATTCCAAGTAGGTGGAGACGGTATTTCATCTTTCCGTTTAACACCTGTAGATATTATATCTCTTAGAGGTTATGATGTATTCACTGGGGATAATGGGGCTCCAATTTATAATAAATTTAGTATGGAGTTAAGATATCCATTCTCCTTAAATCCATCTGCAACTATATTTGCATTAATATTTGCAGAAGGTGGTAATGCTTATAGTGATATTAAGAAGTACAATCCCCTAAATCTTAAGCGTTCAGTAGGTGCTGGTGTGCGAGTATTTCTTCCAATGTTTGGGCTATTAGGCTTTGATTATGGCATAGGCTTTGATAATACACCGAATACTGGTACAAATATCTTTAGTAAATATGGACGATTTAGAGTAATATTAGGTTTTGAGCCAGAATAATTTTAAAAGTATAAATTAAAACAAAATGAAAAAATTATTAGTGTTAATTGCTTTCGCATTTGGTATCGGATTTCAATCAAATGCACAAAAAATTGCTTATGTGGATATGGATTATATCTTAAAAGCTATGCCAGCATATCAAAGAGCACAAAAAAGTTTAGATGAATTCTCAGCAACTTGGCAAAAAGATATAGAAACTAAAATGGCTGAGGTAAGTAAAATGTATAATACCTTTCAAAGTGAACAAGTTTTATTAACAGAGTCGTTGAAACAGCAAAGAATGGCAGCTATAGAAGCTAAAGAAAAGGAAATCAAACAATTGCAAAAAGATAAATTTGGTCCAAGTGGCGAATTATTCAAAAAAAGACAGGAATTAATCAAGCCAATCCAGGATCAAGTGTATAACGAAATACAAAAATTAGCTACAGAAAAAAAATATGATTTTATCTTTGACAAAGCTAATGGTCCGTATATGTTATATGTAAATCCACTTTATGATAAAAGTGATGAGATATTACAAGGATTAGGCATAAAATAAATATATATTACTTCAACCAATTATTATTAAACAAAAAAAAGAAAAATGAACAAATTAATTTTAGCTATCAGCATCTTTACCGCTGTTTTATTAACGTCTGAATTGAAAGCACAGAAATTTGGTTATGTGAATAGTCAAGAATTATTATTAGCTATGCCAGAGACTAAAAAAATGGATACATTATTGTCTAAAAGATCTGATGAATATCAATTACAAATTCAAAAAATGTATCAAGAATATCAGTTAAAAACTGATGATTATCAGAAAAAAGTGGCTTCAGGTAATATGTCTCCTTTAATCAAAGAAGCAACTGAGAAAGAATTATTATCTATGGAAAATAATATTAAAGAATTTCAACAAAAAGCAGAAGAAGAATTAGACAAATATCAGTCTCAATTAATAGCTCCAATTCAAGAAAAAGCATTGAATGCTATTAAAACTGTTGCTAAAACTGCAGGTTATACTTATATTTTTGATGATTCTAGTGGAGCATTATTATATAAACCAGATGGAGATAATGTTACTGCATTAGTAAAAAAACAATTAGGTATTTAATTAAACAAATAATTATTTGCTTTGAAACATCGAGCAAATCAAGCTATTGGAATTTTTGATTCTGGAATTGGCGGCCTTACGGTCGCCAATGCTATTTCAAAACATTTGCCTCAAGAAGAACTTATCTATTTTGGGGATACAGCGAATATGCCATACGGCGATAAATCAAAAGATTTAATTAAATCATACGCATTAGAAATTACCAATTTCTTATTGAATGAAAAAAAATGCAAAGCAATCGTTATTGCATGTAATACAGCTTCTGCAGCAGCCTATGAATATTTAAGAGATGTAAACAAAGGAGCTACTCCTATAATTAATGTAATAGACCCAATTGTAGAAGCTGTAATTGCAGATGACACCATCCATAAAGTGGGACTGATAGCTACTAAAACTACGGTCGAATCAGGAATTTATCAAGAAAAAATAGCTAGAAGAAAACCTAGCTTATTGCAAGTAGCTTTGCCCACTCCTTTGTTAGCAAAAATGATTGAAGAAGGATTTTATAATGACCAGATTAGTCATGCAGTCATTGAAAAATATTTAAATGATGTGATACTAGATGGAATTGATGCATTAATATTAGGATGTACACATTATGTTCTCATCAGAGATGAAATTAATCAACATTATAATAATCAAATAAAACTTTTTGACTCAACAGATATAGTGGCTCTTAAATTAAAAGGTATTCTTGAAAATGAAGGTTTATTAAATACTAAACGAAAGAATGAAAATGTATTTTATATCTCAGATATGACTGAGAACTTTAGAGAAAGTGCCAAAATGTTTTATGGAGAAAAAATTAATTTAGAATTGTATAAAATTTGGAATAAAATCAACTAGTTATGAAAAAATTAATCTTATACTTAATCATAACAAATGCAAGTATATATAGCTATTCACAAGGAATTGTTTTTGAACATGGAACCTTTCAGGAGGCATTAAATAAAGCGAAAGCTGAAAATAAATTACTTTTCATGGATTGCTATACTAATTGGTGTGGGCCTTGTAAAATGCTTCAAAATAACACTTTCCCTAATGAAGAAGTAGGCACTTTTTTTAATGATAATTTCATTTGTTATAAAATGGAATGTGAGCATGATGAAGGTCCAACTATTTGCAATAGATTCGCAATTAGTGCCTATCCGACTCTATTATTTATAGATGGCGATGGAAAAGTGGTACAAAAATCTATGGGATATAGACCCTCAGAAAGTTTAATATCGGAAGGAAAAAGAGCACTAGGTGGAAGCACTGCACTATTAGGTGAATATAAAACCAAATATCAAAATGGAGATAAATCAGAGGCTATATTGAAAGGACTAGTACTCAATTTAGCTAAAAATGGGGAGTCGTTTGATATCTATTGGAAAGAATATTTGGCTACTCAAAAAATTGAAAATTTGTTGAGTGATGAGAATGCCAAAATGATTTTTGAATTAACTAATTCCATCAATTCTCCTTCGATTAGCTATTTCAAAGAATTTAAAGACTACTTTATTGAAAAATATGGAGCAGAAAGTTATGAACGTAAACAAGAAAGTATTGTTTCTAAGTCGGTAAAAGAAGCGGTTTTGAAAAACGATAAAACCCTATTTAATAATGCCATCATGCTGCTTCAATCAAATAAAATGAGTAGAGGTGCAGAAATTATACAAAAGCAAAGTATGGTTTTCTATAGCGGTGTGAATGATATGGTGAATTATGATAAGGTTGCTATGGCTTTTTTAAAGAAAAATAAACTTGTAGCACCTCCTGTTTTCAGCGATATTATGGATAAATATATTCATAATATTGAAAATTCATCACTATTGAATAAAGCAGTTGCAATTTGTAAAAAGAGTATATCAAATGAGAATAAATATTATAACAACTTAATATTGGCTAGCTTACTCTATAAAATGAATAATAAAACGGATGCTTATGCTATTGGACAGTATGCTATTGAACTAGGTAAAATAGAAGGTGTAAATTATTGGCCAGCTCAAGAATTAGTAAATAAAATTCAAATAGAAAGAGGAGCCAAAAAATAACTATATAGAGAAACTTTCTCCACAGGCACAGGTTCTTGAAGCATTCGGATTTTCAAAATAAAAGCCTTTGCCATTTAGTCCCTCTGAGAAATCAAGAGTAGTGTTAACTACATATAAAAAACTTCGTAAATCAGTGACTAATTTCACGCCCTTATCTTCAAAAATTTGATCATCAGCTTCTAGTTGATTGTCGAATTTTAAATCATAACTTAATCCGGAACAACCACCACCCTTCACAGAAACTCTTACAAAATAATCTGCACTATAATTATTTTCTTTATAAATATTTTCAATACGTGATTTGGCAATGTCTGATACAAAAAGCATGTTGAATAGTATTATCTTTGATTTATTAATCGATACAAATTTAAACAACTTAAGTCTAAATTAAGTTCATAAATCTATATTCATGAATAAAATAGAACATATTGGAATTGCAGTAGCTAATTTAGCAGAAGCTGAAGCAAGATATGAAATGTTGCTCAATACCAAAGCTTATAAGAGAGAAGAGGTATTAAGTGAAAATGTAATCACTTCCTTTTTAATGATAGGGGAAACCAAAATCGAATTGATTGCAGCTACTTCGCCCGAAAGTACTATTGCTAAATATATTGAAAAAAAAGGTGAAGGAATGCATCATATAGCCTATGCCGTTGAGGATATTCATCAAGAGGTAAAACGTATGATAGAGCAAGGATTTCAACCTATATCAAAAGAACCTAAAAAAGGAGCTGATAATAAATGGGTATACTTTTTTCATCCCAAAAGTGCCAATGGTGTATTAGTTGAATTATGCCAGGAAATAGCATAAAGCAACAATATTTTACTTTTTTAATTTGAAACGTAATACAACAATTTGAAATCATACAAACATATTTTTTTTGACTTAGACCACACCTTATGGGATTTTGATACGAACTCTAGAAATACTTTAGAAGAACTTTACCATCATTTTGAATTACTTGAGAGTGGGGTAGAGGATTTAGAAGAGTTTATTAAAAAGTATAAAATCATTAATGATAGATATTGGAAATATTATAGACAACAAAAAGTGACCAAAGAGCAATTGCGTGTAGGAAGATTTAGAGATGCATTATTGTTATTTGGCATTGAAAATAGTCAATTAGCTGCTGAAATTGATGAATTTTATGTGAGTCGAAATCCCTATCACAAAGTATTGATGCCGCATACCTTTGATATTTTAGATTATTTACACGAAAAAGGCTATCAGATGCATATCATCTCTAATGGTTTTAAAGAGATACAACATATTAAAATCAAGAATTCGGGTTTGGATAAGTATGTTCATTCAATCATATTGTCAGAATCAATTGGATATCAAAAACCACATGCAAAAATCTTTGAATATGCCTTAAAAGATAGTGGGGCTAAGGTAGAGGAGAGTATTATGGTTGGGGATAATTATGAGGCTGATATTGAAGGAGCTATTAAATATGGAATGGACGCTATTTTTTATAATCAAGAGAATCAAACCGTGAGTGATAAAATATGTTGTATAACTAGTTTAATAGAGTTGAAAAAATACTTGTAAAATACTATCATATGAGTAGTAATATATAGATATTTGCATTTGAAATTATGCAAGATAAATTAATACAAAAAGAAGAAGATAAAAACCAAAAAGAAATGGGTTTTTTCGATCATATCGAAGAACTAAGATGGCATTTAATTCGATCTGTAATTGCTATAACTATAGGTTCTATAATTGTATTTGCTTATTATAATTGGTTTTTCGAAAACGTAGTATTTGCTCCTGCAAAATCAAGTTTTATTACCTATGATATACTTTGTCAAATAGGTGAAAAATTGCATATTGATCAAATTTGCTTTCATTTCGAGGATATTGAATTGTTAAATACTGAACTTTCTGGTCAAATAATGACTCAGTTTACAACCTCATTTATTGGAGGATTGATTCTAGCGTTTCCTTATGTGTTTTGGGAGATTTGGCGATTTATTAAGCCAGCCTTACAAGTAACGGAGCTAAATAAAACTCGACCTATACTTTTTTATGTTAGTATACTATTTTTGTTAGGAGTTCTATTTGGGTATTACATCATGACACCATTTTGGTTAGCCTTTGCGCAAACATATCTTATATCTAGTTCGATTAAGAATTTATTTTCATTGGATAATTATATTACGGGTGTATCTACTTTGGTGTTTTGTTGTGGGTTGATTTTTGAGTTGCCTGTGATTGTATATTTTTTATCAAAGTTAGGTTTGATGACACCCAAATTTATGCGAGATTATCGTCGATATGCCTATGTATGTATAGTGATTTTAGGGGCTATAATAACTCCACAAACCGATGTATTCAGTTTAGCCATGATTTGCATTCCTTTATGGGTGCTATATGAGTTAAGTATTAGTGTTTCGGCTAGAGTATATATACAAAAACAAAAATTGCAAAATGTACAATAGAATTGTACATTAGCGAAATTATAAATTCATCTATTAAAATTCTTTTTTATGAAAATTTCTATAGGTTCTGATCATGCAGGTTTTGAATATAAAACATCAATCATATCTTTTTTACAAGAATTAAATCACCAAGTGATGGATCGAGGAACAAATAGTACAGATTCATGTGATTATCCTGATTATGCGCACCCGGTAGCAAATGATGTAGAAAATAAAGAAGCAGATTTTGGAGTGTTGATTTGTGGAAGTGCCAATGGAGTAGCTATGACAGCAAATAAACATCAAGGTGTAAGAGCTGCTATAGCATGGAATAGAGAAATTTCAGAATTAGCTCGTCATCATAATGATGCTAATATTGTTTGTATTCCTGCTCGATATATTACTATAGAAGAGGCTAAAGAAATAGTATATGCATTTTTAGCAACAGATTTTGATGGAGGAAGACATTTGAAAAGAGTAGAAAAAATAGCGATATTATAACAATTTTATTGCTTGAAAATATTGTATAATTTTCTTTTTCAATAAAGCTTCTTGTTCTCTAAGTTTGCCTTTAGGAATATTAGTGAGCGTTTCATAATGAGGCCATCCATCTTTGTCTAATCCTTCAAATTTGAAATAGCCCTCATCTTCAAATAAAGCACAAATAGCTATATGCATTAAATCCTGCTTTTCTTCTTTTTCGTATTTTTCTTTGATGACACCTAATTCATTTATGCCTATCAACATGAGAATGGCATTAATATCAGGTCGTTTGCCAAATTGTTGTTTTACAATCTCACGCACTTTGAGCCAAAGCATCATCTGCTCTTTTTCTTCTTCCGATTTATTTTCGTTGAGTAAAGGCATAGTAATAGTTCAAAGTTTATAGTTCAAAGTTCTGAGTAAATTAAAAAGTATTTAATTACTTCGTACTTAAAAGATTTCCGTACATCTCAGCTCTTTGAGTTTTAACTCTTTCATCTTGCAAATATTCATCATAGGTCATCAATTTATCTAAGCAACCTGTAGGAGTTAGTTCAATGATACGATTAGCGGATGTTTGAAGGAACTCATGATCATGAGATGAGAATAGAATAGTACCAGGAAATTCTTTTATAGAATTATTTAAGGCAGTAATACTTTCCAAATCTAAGTGATTCGTAGGATCATCAAGTAATAATAAATTCGCTTCTTGCAGCATCATACGAGAAAGCATACATCTTACCTTTTCACCACCACTTAATACATTACACATTTTAAGTACTTCCTCTCCACTAAACAACATTTTTCCTAAAAATCCACGTATAAATTGTTCATCTTTTTCGCCAGGTGAATATTGACGTAACCAATCGATTAAATTCATTTCTTTACCTTCGAAATATTCACTATTGTCGTAAGGCATATATGACGTTTTTATAGTAACACCCCAGCTAAAAGTACCGCTATCAGCAGTTTTTCGATTATTGATAATTTCAAAAAAGGCTGAAATTGCTAATGGGTCTTTACTAATGATGGCAATTTTATCATCTTTATTTACTTGGAAAGTGATGTCTTTAAATAAGTAATCCCCTTCACTATTCTTACAAGCTAATTTCTCTACTTCTAGCACTTGATTACCTGCTTCTCTTTCTTGTTTGAAAATAATACCTGGATATTTTCTACTAGAAGCTTGAATTGTTTCAAAATCTAATTTTTCTAATGCTTTTTTTCTACTAGTAGCTTGTTTACTTTTAGAAGCATTGGCACTGAATCGTGCGATGAATTCTAATAACTCAGCTTTTTTATCTTCTAATTTTTTATTCTTTTGAGCTTTTTGTCTGTTCAACATTTGGCTGGTTTCAAACCAGAAAGTATAATTACCAGTATAGATATTTACTTTGCTATAATCGATATCGATCATATGTGTACAAACCATATCTAAGAAGTGTCTATCGTGAGATACTACAATGGCAATATTTTCAAAATCGGCAAGGAAATTTTCTAACCATGCGATGGTTTCAATATCTAAACCATTGGTAGGCTCATCCATCATCAAAATATCAGGATTGCCAAAAAGTGCTTGAGCTAATAATACCCTTACTTTTTCAGAAGGATTTAACTCAGTCATAAGTTTATAATGTAAATCTTCTTTAATACCTAAATTGCTTAATAATTCGGCTGCATCACTTTCTGCAGTCCAGCCATTCATTTCGCCAAACTGAGCTTCCAAATCGCCTACTTTAATACCATCTTCATCATTAAAATCGGGCTTTGCATAAATAGCATCCTTTTCTTGAATAATATTCCAAAGTACTTTGTTACCCATCATCACGGTATTAAGAACTGTTACATCGTCATATTCAAAATGATTTTGTTTCAATACACTCATACGTAAACCAGGGCTTATTTCTATTTTACCTGTTTGAGCATCTAATTCGCCACTCATTATTTTTAATAAAGTAGATTTGCCAGCGCCATTTGCACCAATAATGCCGTAGCAATTCCCTTTGGTCATTTTAATATTTACTTCATCAAATAAAATACGTTTGCCGTATCTAAGACTTACATTACTAACTTGTATCATCGTTTAAATTAAGGATTTCTTTTTATGAAAAGGACGGCAAAATTACGAAAAATATACGAGAAAAGGCTATAATATTGATTGATTTGACAATATCATCCACAATGGAAAATAAAATAAGCAAATCCATGAAACAATTACAATCTTTGCAACTAATAAATTGATTGATTTATGAAAATATACACAAAATCGGGTGATGCTGGGCAAACTTCATTGGTTGGAGGAAAAAAGGTTTCAAAAGCAACTTTAAAAATAGATGCATACGGAACAGTAGATGAATTAAATAGTTTTATTGGTTTGGTAAAAGCGCATTATATATTTGAAGATGAAGAAGCTACTAGGTTAAATAGAATTCAACATATATTGTTTAATATAGGATCTATTTTGGCAACTGAGTCGGGTAAGGTAAATAGTTTTATCCCCCATTTAGAGGAAAAAGATATCTTATTTTTAGAAATAGGGATAGATGCTATGGATTCAAAACTTAAGCCTTTACAATTTTTCATTTTGCCTGCTGGTACTAGTTTAATTGCCTATTGTCATGTTTGTAGAACTGTTTGTAGAAGAGCAGAAAGATTAGTAGTGGCATTAGGAGAAGAAGAAAAAGTGGATGTATTAGTACAGAAATATTTAAATAGATTATCTGATTATTTCTTTACACTTGCTCGATATGCTGCTCTATTACAAGGAGTTGAAGATGTGGCATGGGAGAAATAAGCCATTTTTTTCGATTGTGTACAAGTAAATTTGCATTTTAGAAACTAATAAATTTACTTTTGCAAAAAATTTGTTTAATTAAACTCAACTTAAAATTATGTTTTGGACTTTAGAATTAGCATCGCATTTAGAAGATGCACCATGGCCTGCAATGAAAGATGATTTAATAGATTTCGCTATCCGATCAGGATCACCATTAGAAGTTATTGAAAATTTGCAAGAATTAGAAGATGATGGTGAAGTATATGAAGGCATAGAAGATATTTGGCCAGATTATCCTACCAACGAAGATTTTCTTTTCAATGAAGATGAATATTAAAATTATCGTAAATTAATTTACTATATAACAAGTCGTTCGTATATTGCGGGCGACTTGTTTTATTTAAACCTAAATAAATATGAAAAATATATTTTTATTGTTAATCGTTTTTTTAATGATTCACCAGTTAGACGCTCAAACAAATCTCCAAACAGACCGCTTTATCGAAGTAAAAGTAAGCGATACAATCAAAGTGATACCTGATTATATTGAAGCGTTTGTTCGCATAGAAGAGGAGGATGATATTGATTATACAGGAGCTAACGAAAACAAAACTGCAACAGCTATTGTAGCTAATAAAATGAATCCAGCGAAACAGAAAGTAGAAGTTGAACGCTTGATCAGTGAAATATCAACTACTTATACTTTTACTGATAAAGCATCTGATAAATTATTAGGTAAAGAATTTAATTTGTGGAATAATGGTTATACAGTTATTCTTAAAAACATGGATGAATATAATAAACTTGCAGCCAATATTAATAAATCTGGTAAAGCTAGTATTTCAATTAAAACTATGGAAACAAAGAATACGGAATCAAATACGAGTAGAATACTTGAAAAGACCATGAATAAAGCGAATAAAGAAGCAAGCCAATTAGCTAAATTGATGAATGTGACTATCGATAAACCCATTTCAATAAAAAATTATGATGAAAATGCTTTATCATATGGGGATAATAGCTCGAACAATTATTTCAATGCGTTATATAGTATGATGGGTTCCATGTATGGAAATATAAATCAAGAAAATTATGTTGTTATATCTAAAACATTGATAGTTAGATATTTATATAAATAAATTAGTCTTTGGGAATAGCTTTTAAATCAATATTTGTATTCCATATATACAATTATTATCTTTATAATACCTTTTAACTAAAGAAAGACAAATATGAATAAATTATACATAACTTTTTTATTGTCAATAACAAGTTTAGTTTTTGTGCAAGCACAAAACGAACTATACAATAATGGGTCGCTCATATATATAAACAATCAGGTAGGTACTTTAAAAGCATATTCAGTGACTGATATGCCTACATTGTATGTAGATGGTGAAATCAATAATAACTCAGGTACTTTAGAGAATGCATTAGGGGAAATACAAATTACAGGTGATTTTACTAATTCAGGTACTTATACCTCTACAGGAGACGATGTATTCGTTGGTTCTGCAACTAATTCAGTAGTTAATGGGGCTATAAATGGTACATTGACAACCAATAATTTTAGAAATTTATTTGTAGTAAAAAATACAGCAAGTTTAGATTTGAATACCAATGTAAATGTGGCTAATCATTTAAATATTCAAAGTGGTAGAATTCGTACCGATATTGCATCTCATGGTCCAGATGGTTCAGCATATCCAAATGAATTATATATTTTAAATACAAACCCAACTGAATTAATATCAGGTTTATCAGGAAATACGAGATATGTTGAAGGAAGATTGCGATTAGAGTCAACTTCTGGAAATACGTATTTTTTCCCTATTGGTGCCAACTCACATGATGGAATGGAGCCAGTTAGTATTACCGTGAATAGTGGTAGTAACTCTATTTTAGGTTATATTAAGCCAGCCGATCCAATACATGATTATACAGATTTAATTTTTAGAGATATTGGAACCGATCCAGGACCTTCAGGTGGATTTAGTGCTTATTTAACTTGTGTACCAGGAGCAGGTCCCGATGGATATATGGATGGTTTTCCATTAAATAATGATTTTGATCAAGAATGGTATATGACTAGTTCAGGTTTAAATTATGATATTACTGTACAACCAGGACCGATATTAGATGCAACATCAAGTTACTCTACTATTTGTGATGCTGGAGTATATAAATACATGTTAAAAAATGGAATACCAGGAGGTGGTGGGTATACCCCAATACCAGGTTTATGGGTGCCAACCGGACCAGGTACATTTTTACACGATTATAATGGAATTACTTTAGCTCCAACTGGCAATACACTAACTGGACAAACTACCTTCAGTGGATTTAAATTAGCTGGTCCAGGAACTGTTGGTGGTGCATTACCTGTAACATTAGTTTCTTTACAAGCCAATCCAATTAACAATGAATTTATTCGTGTAAGTTGGGTTACAGCCTCTGAAATAAATAATAAAGGTTTTGATGTTTTAAGAAGTACAGATGGCGTTAGTTTTGAAAAAATTGGTTGGGTAGATGCACAAGGTGATGGCAATTCTACTACTACATTAAATTATGCTTTTGATGATAAAAATGTTGTAGCTAATAAAATGTACTATTACAGATTAAATCAAGTTGATAAAGATAATGCTCGTCATATTACATACATTGTAAATGCAACATTAAACGGAACAAATACAGATCAAATTACTATTGGTGATTTCTTCCCTAATCCTTCAAGTAATTCAAGTGCTGTATTAATCAATACATATAAAGAAATGGATATCCATGTTCAATTATATAACAATTTAAGTCAGGTGGTAACAGATGAGAAAATTCATCTATTACCAGGTGTAAACACTGTTAGTTTACCTTTAAATACTATTACTGAAGGTATTTATCATGGAATATTTGTTACTCCAAATGGAAATATTTCTCGTCAAATTGTAGTAACTAAATAATACTATCTCAATATAAATTAAAAAAAGACAGCGATAAGCTGTCTTTTTTTTTGTTCTTATTATTTGAATAGTCATTTATGAAATAGTAATATCTTTATGTATTCATTTTTATATAACTGAAATTGTATTCATGAAAAAAAATATACTGTTTTTTGGATTTTTATGGATGAGTTTGCAATTAATTGCGCAAACTCCAAGACCAACAGATGCTGAGCGTGTTTTATTAAATCCATTAGAAAAACCTTTTTACCATGGTATAGCAAGTGGTGATCCAACGCCATTTAGTGTGATGATATGGACTCGAATTACACCAGATAGTGGAGATATAGGAGATGTAAAAGTTTTTTGGCAAATGGCAACAGATGTAAATTTTACCAATGTGGTCAATTACGGTTATGATTATGCCCGAGAATACAATGACTATACCTTGAAACATGATGTGTGCGGCTTAGTGCCTAATACATATTATTACTATATGTTTAAAGCATTAGCTAAAAATTCAATCATAGGACGAACAAAAACAGCACCACTTGGAGATAATGATAGTGCACGTTTTGCTGTTGTATCTTGTTCTAATTGGGAGCATGGTTATTTTCATGCCTATAAAGAAATTGCTCAACGCAATGATTGTGATGGAGTGATACATTTAGGCGATTATATTTATGAATATGAAACAGGTGGTTTTAGTGCGGGTATCACTGATAGAACGAATCAGCCATTGAACGAAATTATAACGTTAGAAGATTACAGAACGAGACATTCGCATTATAAATTAGATAGTGATTTAAAACGATTACATCAATTGTTACCTTTTATTACAGAATGGGATGATCATGAAACAGCAAATGATTCATATAGAGATGGAGCAGATAATCATACTCCTGGATTAGAAGGCGATTGGCAAGTGCGCAAACGTAATGGGGTGGAGGCGTATAATGAATGGATGCCATTTAGAAAACCAGATCCTTTAGATACCATTCGTATATGGAGAAAAATACAATATGGTGATTTATTAGATTTAATCATGATTGATTCAAGATTATATGATAGAGACGAACAATCTATAGCCAATAGAAATGATGCTAGTAGAAAGTTACTTGGAAGTTTGCAAAAGAATTGGTTGAAAACACAATTGAGTGATACTATATCGCGATATAAAATTTTATGTAATCAAGTGATGTTTGCACCTATGGAAATATTAGGTATTCCTATAAATGCAGATCAATGGGATGGATATAATGCAGATAGACAAGATATAGAAGATCATATACGTTTAAATAATATTAAAAATTTAGTGGTTATTACAGGCGATATCCATACTTCCTGGGCGAATGATATACCTGGACCTGGCTATGTATCTGGAACTGGAGCAAATTCATTGGGAGTAGAATTTGTGACTACTAGTGTTACAAGTAGTAATTTCAATTTACCTGTTTCAGAAACATTGATACGTACATTAAATCCGCATATGAAATATGTACGCTTAACAGATCATGGATATTCATTGTTAGATATTAATAAAGCGAGAGTACAAACAGATTATATGTACACAGTGCCAGTTGAGACACCTACTTATACAGCTAGTTGGGATAAGAGTTTTTATAAAAATAATAACGAAAATTTCCTACGTTCAACTACTACACAATTAAGTGGACATATTATAAGTGCGGTTAATCCTCCTTTATTGCCCGATCAAAGTATTTATATGAATCAAGTAGAAGATTCATTATACTATATATTAAATAAGAACTCAAGTAGAAGTTATTGTCTATTGCCAGATGCAGCAAACTGTGGAGGTTACACCATTTCATTATTAGATAGCACTACCAATGGTCTTTTACAAAGAGGAGTACATGATTCGTGTGGAGTTTATTATCCTAATCATAATTTTACGGGAAATGATACAGCTCATTTTATCATTTGCCAAAACAATCCATATTATTGCGATACTGTTTTAGTTGTTTTTCAAGTGAATGGTTATATCAATAGAAGTTATGTGTTGGCTACTATTCAAATGGATAGTACGTATTCGAAATGTATTTCATTTGATGATTTATATGGTCCTATTTCAAGTGCATCTGTAGGGATATCTCCTCAACATGGAACAGCTACATTAGTTTCGGATACTTGTCTTCAATATACACCAAACAGCTCTTTTTCAGGAGTGGATACGATTATGATTTATGCTTGTGACAGTATTGTGCCGGTGAAATGCGATACGGTTTATTTTATAATAACGGTTAAACCCTATTATTCTACACAATATATTTATGCATATATCACTCCAGATAGTACTTATACCAATTGTGTTGGATTTGATGAATTAAGACCACCTTATACATCAAGTATTTTATATTACAATACTTCCCATTCTTTTAGTGTAATAAGTGCTGATACCTGCTTACAATATATACCTTCTGTAAGTTTTACGGGGAATGATACGTTAACGTTGATCGCTTGTAAATCGGGTACACCTTTGCGTTGTGACACTATAAAGTATATCATTAATGTAGATCAATCAAATGCGATACGTACAAATGAAGAAAACTTAGTTGTATTTGGTGTATATCCTAATCCATTTGATCATGAAGTATTAATTCAATATTATTTATACAAAAATTGCAGAATGGATATTGAATTGATTGATGTAAATGGAAAGAAAATTATAAGTACCTATATCGATGGTAAAAAAGGAATAAATTATGGTAAGATATCAGGGGACGGTATTGCTAAAGGCCAATATTTAATGATGTTGCGTGTAGGTAATGAAGTTTATTCTAAAAAAATTGTAAAACAATAAAGGATCTGTAAATTCGTTTAAATACTAGTTGTTATCGACTGGTATATTAAAACATTTTAGTGTGAATAAATCAGCTCTAGATAGCTAGACTTATTTATTTACTTTGCAGAAACTTATATAAATTGAATTCCATACTTTTATTAATTATTGTATTAGTCTATTTTGCTGCACTATTAGTGATTGCTTATTATGCATCAAAAGGGGCTACAAATGAATCTTTTTTTATTGGGAAGAAAAATTCATCTTGGTTATTAGTAGCATATGGTATGATTGGTACTTCATTAAGTGGAGTAACTTTTATGAGTGTACCGGGTGGAGTAAATGCTGGTCATTTTGGCTACTTGCAAGTGGTGATAGGTTATTTAATTGGATATATGGTAGTAGCATTTGTTCTTTTACCCTTGTATTATAAATTAAATTTAACTTCTATATATAGTTATTTAGAAAATAGATTTGGAATTGCAGCATATAAAACAGGGGCCTCTTTTTTTATATTATCCCGAACATTAGGTGCAACTATTCGTATTTATTTAGTGATAAAAACGCTGCAAATTATTATACTTAATGATTTAGGAATTCCATTTGCATTAACCGTATTTGTTATCTTATTGATGATATTATTATATACTTATAAAGGAGGTGTAAAAACAATCGTCATTACGGATACGTTACAAACTACATTCATGTTATTAGCATTGGTTGTAACAGTTGGTGTAATCATGTCGCATTTAAATTTTTCTTTTAGTGATTTAACTTCTACTTTACAAGCAAAAGGCTATTCACAAGTATTTCATTATGATTGGAAAGCCAAAAACTATTTTCTTAAACATATTATTGGAGGTATGTTTATTACTATTGCTATGACAGGCTTAGACCAAGAGATGATGCAAAAAAATATTAGTTGTAAAAGTTTAGGAGATGCACAAAAAAATATGATCGTTTTTAGTAGTATTTTATTATTTGTGAATTTATTGTTTCTTATATTAGGAGGAGTTCTCTATATCTATGCGGCACAAAACAATATTGCTTTACCTGCAAAAGGAGATGATTTGTTTCCATTAATTGCATTGAAATATTTATCACCAATAGTAGGCTTGATTTTTATTATTGGATTGATATCGGCATTGTTTCCTAGTGCTGATGGGGCTTTAACAGCACTCACTTCTTCTGTGTGTATTGATCTATTGAATTTAAAATCGCGTACTGATATGACCGATAAACACAAAGAATCGAGAAGGATAACAGTGCATTTATTATTGACATTATTATTTTTTATTTTAATTATTTTATGTAAGATAATAGATGACGGAAATATTTTAAATATTATATTGACAGTAGCAGGATATACATATGGTCCATTATTAGGATTGTTTGCTTTTGGTATTATTACAAGAAAGCAAGTGTTGACATGGATGGTTCCTATTGTATGTGTATTGTCTCCAATTATATGTTATGTATTAGATACTAATTCTGTGGCTTGGTTTCAGGGGTATGTATTTGGATTCGAATTATTATTTGTCAATGGATTGATCACGTTTTTAGGTTTATATATCAGTTCATTTTTTATAAAAAAACAATTAGAAACTTCAATAAATTAATATGGGTAACAAATCGATAACAGCGCCTAAAACATGGGCAGAAAGTGAACAAAAAGCTAGTAACTCTTGGATGATGTTTAAAATCATGAGTGAATTTGTTGAAGGGTTTGAGCGACTTGAAAATATTGGTCCGTGTATTTCTATATTTGGTTCGGCACGAACTAAGCCTGGAACGGAGTATTATGAAAAAGCAGTTGAAATTGCTAAAGCTCTTTCACAACAAGGCTTTGGAATAATTACGGGAGGAGGTCCAGGTATTATGGAAGCTGGGAATAAAGGAGCTAAAGAAGTAGGAAGTAAATCGGTAGGATTAAATATTGAATTGCCATTTGAGCAATATGCCAATCCATATCTAGATTCGGATAAGGAATTTAATTTTAAATATTTCTTTGTGCGCAAGGTCATGTTTTTAAAATTTTCGCAAGGTGTAGTTTTATTACCAGGTGGATTTGGTACTCTTGATGAAATGTTTGAAACATTAACCTTAATTCAAACTAGAAAAATTAATAAAGTTCCTGTAGTATTATATGGTAAAAAATATTGGAGTGGATTATTAAGTTGGTTGAAAGAAACGATGTGCGATACGGAGCAAAACATACATCCAGAAGATTTAGAATTAATGAAAATTACTGATGATGTTGAAGAGATAGTAAAAATATTTAACGATCATTATAACGAGTCTGAATTAAGACCTAATTTTTAATATGAAATATAGCTGTTGTTTACTATTGCTAATACTATTTGGCACAAGCATATCTGCTCAAAATTATCCTACTAAAGACTTTGTCCCACCTATGCATATTCCCTTGTATTTAGCTGGAGTATTTGGAGAATGTAGACCAACACATTTTCATGCAGGCATGGATATTAAAACCAATCAAGTGGAAGGCTTACCCGTATATAGTATTGGTGATGGATATGTGTCAAGAATCAAAGTGTCTGCTTTTGGTTATGGTAACGCTTTATATATTACACATACCAATGGGTATACTTCAGTATATGGACATTTGCAATCATTTAGAGCAGATATTGCCGCTTATGTAAAACAGAAGCAATATGAAAAAGAAACTTATGAAATTGATTTAGAATTAGCTCCCAATATCATCATTTGTAAAAAAGACGAACAAGTGGCTAAGAGTGGTAATACCGGGGGAAGTAGTGGTCCGCATCTGCATTTCGAAATTAGAGATAAAGAAGAGAATGCATTAAACCCTCAGTTGTTTGGAATAAAAATTATAGATAATATCGCTCCTAGTATTTCGGGAGTGGCTATTTATAATGAAGATATGGATCGATTTGCTACGGTTCCAATTATATTAAATACAAAATTAAAAGGTACTTATTTTGCTCCCATTAAAGATACTATCTTATTAAATTCTGATGCGATTGCATTTGGTGTTGAGGCCATTGATAGAATGAATAATAGTGCAGGCAATAATGGTTTATATGAAATACAAGTAAAGATTGACGGACAAGAACTCTATCATTTTACAATGAATAAATTTCATTTTGATGAAACCAGAAATGTACTTGCTTATATAGATCAAAAAATAAAAAGTGTTTTCAGTAGATATTTTCAACGCTGTCATGTCTTGCCTAATCAATACTTTACACCTCAGAAAAATAATTCAATCAATCGGGGAATATATACCATAAAAGATGAAGCCTATCATTTGGTAAGTATTGTGGTCAAAGACTTTCAACAAAATAGTAGTGAAGCTAAATTTTATGTACGTAAAGATTATACTACTACCGTTTTTAAAAAATTAAAATATACGAACCAAACAGCTTTCTATGCTGCAAAAAAATATGATTATAAAACAGGGGAAGCTAGAATTATCATACCTGAATCTGCATTGTTTGATACAACTTACGTTAGTATTCAAAATAATAGTACTTCATTCTGTTCTGAAATATATACGATAGGTAAGCCGATGGATGCTTTTATGGTGCCCATAGAAATAGGATTAAAAGTTAAAAATGTAGCACCTGCTTATTATAACAAATGTATTTTAGTAGAAAAGTCATCAGGCAAAACTATTGTCTGTGGTGGTAGGTACGAAGAGGGTTATATTATAGGTAAAACAAAGAATTTTGGTGTTTTTTCAATAGCGATTGATACAACTGCTCCTAGAATTATTCCATTAAATATTAGTGCTAATAAAGTCATGAATGCTGAGACATCCATACGTATTTCGATGTCAGATAACTTAAGTGGGATAAAAGATTATGATGGATATATAGATGGGAAATGGGTATTATTTGAAAATAGTGGAAATGTTTTGAAATATAAATTTGATTTACCCCTTAGCCATAGTGAACATAAATTAGAAATACATGTTATAGATGAGCGTATGAATGAAAATATATATGAAGTACGTTTTATTTATTAATTTAAATTACTTAACATAATGACATCATTACAAGTAGGAGATAAGGCACCAGCAATTAATTCAATAGATGAAAATGGAAACCCAATCACTCTAACACAGTTTAAAGGAAAAAAAATTATTTTATATTTTTATCCTAAAGACGATACTCCAGGATGTACGAAAGAAGCATGTAGTTTTAGAGATAGTTATGCGGTATTACAAAAAAAAGGCTTTGTAGTTTTGGGGGTGAGTGTAGATACTGAGAAGAAGCATCAAAAATTCATTCAAAAATATGAGCTTAACTTTCCTTTAATTGCGGATACAGATAAAAAGGTTGTAAATGATTATGGAGTATGGGGCTTGAAAAAATTTATGGGTAGAGAATATATGGGGACTAATCGTGTAACGTTTATTATTGATGAAAAAGGGAAAATAGAGCATATTATTACTAAAGTAGATACGGAGAATAGTGCTCAACAGCTATTGGATTTATATAAATAGCTGATTTTCAATCAATCTATAAAAAAAGAGCCTTTGTTTTAGCAAAGGCTCTTGTATAAAGAACTCCCAAAACCCAAAAAATTAATGTCGTCGGCAACGCTGACTATATCAATAGACTTTAAGAAGTAATAAGTGGTTGCATGTTTCTTGATTTTTAACATTTATAAAAAATCACATACTTGTACATTAAGATATATTTCATTTTTAGTAGCTGTTATTTTTAAGAATTTATTACCTTTATCTGTTATTTATTTAAAAGTAAATAAGTAATATGGTTACTTTAAAAAAACGCATGAACTCGATCAGATAAAAAATATAAAGATGAAAAAAACGATTATTTTTTTTAGTGTACTCATACTAGGTATTTCATTAGTATACTTTAGTAACTCTTGCAAAAAAGACACTTTCCCATATGATGGAGTAAATGAACCTATAAGTTTTTGGTGGCCAGATACCAATTGGATTAAATTACGTGAAGGAGATACTATTACTCCTACTATTAGATTGACAACAGATAGACCTATTGATTCATTTAGTTGTATGTATAATGTTTCTTCTAAATATCATGTGTTTAATCCGGCTTTAGATTTAATGAGTGAGGTGTACACGAAAAGATTTTATCCAGATACTAATAATTTACAAACTGTAGAAGAGCCATTTCAAATACCAAATGATACTACTATTGTGAAAACCGATGTAGTTCGATTGGTCTATACCATGTATGCTCGTAATAATCTTACTTATCAAAAAATATTACGAATAGATATTAAATAATATATCAGTATGAATAGAGATTTTCATGATATCTCCTCTATGAGGAAAAACTATGAATCGTCAGAACTCTTAGAAAGTAATACCCCTGAAAGTCCTTTTGAATTATTTAGCATTTGGTTTTTAGAAGCCAAAAATTCGTCGATTCATGAAGCAAATGCAATGGTATTGGCAACTTGTGATAGCGATTCGAAGCCTAGTGCACGAGTTGTATTATTAAAAAGTGTCTCAGCAGAAACAGGATTTAGTTTTTTTACGAATTATAGTAGTAGAAAAGGAGAGGAATTAGCTAATAATCCATACGTGAGTATTGTTTTTTATTGGGATTTATTAGAGCGTCAAGTTCGAATTGAAGGACAAGTAGAAAAATTAGATGCACTCAGTAATGATACTTATTTTGAATCGCGTCCGATCGGAAGCCAAATAGGTGCCGTGATATCTCCTCAAAGTAAAAAGATAGAAAATAAGTACGTGCTACAATCTTTATATGATGAATTAGCACAACAAGACGGCAAAATTAAACGACCAGAAAATTGGGGTGGGTATACAGTAAAAGCCAATAAAATAGAGTTCTGGCAGGGTAGACCTAACAGATTACATGATCGAATTGTGTATGATTTAATTGAAAATAACTGGATGAAATATAGGTTAGCGCCCTAATATTTATCAAAGAAATTAATTATTCTTTATCAGCTTTTTTCTTTGTAGCTGCTTTTTTAGCTGGAGCTTTTTTAGCTTTAGCTGGAGCTGTTTGAGTAGTAGCAGTTATTTCAGCAGCTTTTGTTCTTGCTGGTCTAATATTACCAAATGAACCTACAAAAGTTTTACCTTTAACTGTTCTTCTATCACCTCTTCCCATAATGAATTCTTATTTTTGTTAATTATTTATGATGTAAATATACGAAATCTATCATTTAAAAAAGAGATTTTGGCTTATCTTTAATAATTAATATGATGGTGAACAAGAAAAAAGATTTTTTTGCCTTAGTTGGATTGCTAATATTGGTGCTGTTTTTAGCCGTTTCTTGTATGAATAAAAAAAGATGTCCTGGGGTGCATCGATATACTACACAAGCTGGAACTGGAAAAGAGCGAAAATTAAATAGTACAGGCATTTCAAATCCAAATCATAGTGCCAAATCAAAGAAAAAATATACTACAGCACGATATGGAGGCGCTGTTACCGTTGATAGTCGACTGAAAGGAGGTGGTATGAATTATAGTGGTGGAATGTTAAAAGATAGGCGAGAAAGCCCTAATAATAGCGGAACTGGAGCTTGGACCAAGAAAAATAGAAATAAAGACAAACATAAGGCTAAAAGTGGTATTATCCCACATAATTTGAAAAAACCACCCAAACCTAAAAACCAAAAATCGGCTACTAAAAAAGTTACTAAAAAGAAGTATAAAGAATAATTTATGCTAGCTCAAATACTGCATTTTTTTAATATGTAGTGTTTAAAAATTTTATCTATTTCCATAATGTTAGTTCATAAAATTAATAGTATTTTAGCATCTCTATGTTAAGACAGCATCTCAATCAAAAACTTTTGCAAAAATTGTCTCCTCAGCAGATACAGCTGATGAAACTATTGCAAGTACCTACTGATCAACTAGAGCAGCGGATTAAAGAAGAATTAGAAATTAATCCTGCATTAGAAGAAAATAGTCAGGATGTATTTGATGCAGATAAGCCAGAAGCTGAAGAAACTTCCTCTGAAGGGGATATGGATGAATCGGAAAGTTTTGATGATACTCCTGAATACAATGACGATAATATCAATTTGTCTGATTATTTCGATGAAACGGATAATACCGCTTCCTACAAATATAATAGTATGGATTATAATCCAGATGATGATGAAGATCGATCTAGTCCAATTTCAATCAATGTGACTTTTCATGAATACCTTGAACAGCAATTAGGTTTATTACCTCTTGAAGATAGAGAATACTTAATAGCCAAACAAATCATAGGCAGTATAGATGAAGATGGCTATATGCGTAGAGAATTAGAAGCCATAGTGGATGATTTAGCTTTTTCATCGAATATTATAAGTAATGAAAAAGAAATCATTGAGCTTTTAGGTGAGATACAAAAATTTGATCCTGCTGGAGTTGGTGCATGCGATTTGCAAGAGTGTTTATTATTGCAATTACATCGTATTGAACATAAAAATGTATATACAAATTTAGCTATAGATATTATCACTAATTCTTTTGATGAGTTTACAAAAAAGCATTACGATAAATTACAAAAAATTCATGAAGTAGATGAGGCGCTTATTAAAAAAGCAATGGAAGAAATCTTAAAGCTTAATCCAAAGCCAGGAAGCGCTTATAATGAAGGTGGTGCAAAAATGACTCAGCATATTATTCCAGATTTTTTAATTGAAAATAATAATGGCGATTTAGTATTAAGATTGAATAGTAAGAATGCTCCTGAATTACGAGTAAGCGATACATTTAAAGAAATGCTTACTGATTATAATAAAACAAAAGAAAAAACGAAACAGCAAAAAGAAGCCGTGATGTTTATCAAACAAAAAATTGATGGCGCTAAATGGTTTATTGATGCTGTGAAACAAAGGCAACAAACTTTATTGAAAACCATGCGCGCAATTATGGAGTTTCAATATAAATATTTTTTAAGTGGAGATGAAACGGATTTAAAACCAATGATTTTAAAAGATATTGCATCTATTACACATTTAGATATATCGACGGTTTCAAGAGTAGCTAATAGTAAATATGTTCAAACTGAATTTGGAACATTCCTATTGAAAAACTTTTTTAGTGAGTCGCTTAGTACGGATAGTGGAGAGGAAGTAAGTACACGTGAAGTAAAAAAAATACTTACAGACCATATAAGTGTAGAGAATAAAAAGAAACCATTGAGTGATGAAAAATTAACTCAAATATTAAATCAAGCCGGTTATAATATTGCTCGTAGAACCGTAGCTAAATATAGAGAACAATTGAATATACCTGTTGCACGTTTAAGAAAAGAATTATAACCCATGAATGTAGTTAGTAATAACCCAGATGTCCCTGCTCGTAATACGCTTAAGTATTGGTTTGCAAGATTTTTTTCAAATGTTTTCCATCCATTTTTTATGCCTACTTTAAGCACCATTTTGTTATTCTTGTGCTTTCCATATCGATTTGCAGAGTATCCGCAGAAAGCACTTGTTTTAAGTGTAGGATTAGTGTTCGCTATAACTGTCATTTATCCAGTATTAGCTATTGTGATTATGTATAAAATGAATATGATTCAAAATGTAAATTTGCGTAATCGAAAAGATAGAATTATCCCCTACGTAGTTACCCTTACTTTTTATACTTGGATTTGCTATATGGCTTTGGTGCCAACCAATAACAATACTTTATTCCCGAATGATTTTATATTTAGTCATATGATGTTAGCTATGACCTTATCAATTATCATTGCCTTTGTGGCGAATAATTTTTTAAAAGTGAGTATGCATATGCTAGGTCAAGGAGGCTTTATAGGATTTTTATTATTTACAGCAAAATATGCCAGCTACAATTTTCAGTGGATTTTTATTATTGCCTTATTCGTTGCGGGCTGTGTAGGTTCGGCACGTTTGATTTTAAAAGCACATACTTTACAAGAAGTCATTGCTGGATTTTCGATTGCCATAATAGCAGAATATATGGCCTTTGTATTATTACCTAGTTGGGGAATTTTTAGTTAAGAATTGAAATTTATATCATAAAAAAAGGTATTCTACATTTTGAAGAATACCTTTTTTATTTTTTTCTGACGGCCAATTAGAAAGGCAAATCATCTGATATTTCGCTGTTCATATTGCTTGCTGGCATAGTAGCATTATTGCTTAATACTTCACTCATGGGAGTAAAGCTTCCAGCTGGTGCACTATTACTTGTTGGACTAGCAGCAGATGCAGTTGGATTTTTTTCTACTCTCCATCCTTGTAAGCTAACATAATATTTTCCTTGATATTCATTTCCTCTTACATTAAAAGATACTTTTACTTTTTCGCCTATAGCACAAGATTGAAGAATATCAGCACGCTCTTTCACCATTTCAAATTTTACATGTTGAGGATATTGTTCTTCAGTAGTAATAACAAATTCTCTTTTTGAAAAACCACTTGGGAAAGTTTGTGTGTCGTAAATTTCTTTGATAGTTCCGGTTAATTCTAAACTCATTTTGATTAATTATTTTATTAAAAACAAAGGTACTTGAAAAATGATGAATCTAAAAAAAATTGGCCGTACTTAAGTACTTATAAACATTTAAGATCGAAATAGATACGAAAAGGATATAAGTCATTGCCTGAAACACTTACATATAAACAGATTGAAAGAAATAGTTTATTTTTACATATTATGGATAAACAACATCAATATACCCTTCAACTACTATGGACGGGCAACCGAGGTGAAGGTACTACTAATTATGCTGCTTATGATAGAGCACACAGTATTCATATAGCAGGCAAAAAAATGATTGAGGCTTCTTCTGATGGTATCTTTCGAGGAGATGTAAGCAAACATAATCCTGAAGATTTTTTCTTAGCCTCCTTAGCTTCCTGTCATATGCTCTGGTATTTGCATTTATGCGCCGATGCAGGAATTGTAGTGCTAGCATATGAAGATCATCCAACTGCGGTTTTGTCTATAAATGAAGCTGGGAAAGGCAAATTTACAGAAGCGACATTGTTTCCAATTGTAACAATTGCAGATAAAAGTTTGAGTCAAAAAGCAATAGAATTACATCATAAGGCAAATGAGTATTGTTTTATAGCGAATTCATGTAATTTTGCAATCAATCATCAAGTAACTATTCAATAAATAAAAATATATTATTATGTACGGAGCTTTACAACAACATCTACAAAATGAATTAAAATCGATAGAAGAAGCAGGTTTATTTAAAAAAGAACGTATCATCACTTCTGCACAAGATGCCGAAATTACATTAAGTGATGGTTCAAAAGTGTTAAACTTTTGTGCTAATAATTATTTGGGATTATCCTCTCATCCACGCATAGTAGCGGCAGCTAAAAAGGCCATAGATACTCATGGATTTGGTATGAGTAGTGTGCGTTTTATTTGTGGTACTCAAGATATTCATAAAACATTAGAGCAAAAGATTGCCACTTTTTTAGGAACAGAAGACACGATTTTATATGCCGCAGCTTTTGATGCAAATGGGGGTGTATTTGAACCATTATTTGGAGAAGAAGATGCCATCATTTCAGATGAATTAAATCATGCTTCTATTATTGATGGAGTGCGTTTATGTAAAGCGGCACGATTCAGATATAAAAATAATGATATGGCTGATTTGGAAAGATGCTTACAAGAAGCGAAAGCCAATCGATTTAAAATCATTGTAACTGACGGTGTTTTCAGTATGGATGGCTATGTAGCTCAATTAGATAAAATTTGTGATTTAGCTGATAAATACAATGCTTTAGTGATGGTAGATGAATGTCATGCGAGTGGATTTATTGGTCAAACAGGTAGAGGAACAATAGAATTAAAAAATGTAATAGGAAGAGTTGATATTATTACGGGTACTTTAGGTAAAGCTTTAGGTGGTGCAATGGGTGGATTTACCTCAGGCAGAAAAGAAATTGTTGAATTATTACGTCAACGTTCAAGACCTTATTTGTTTTCAAATTCATTAGCACCAAGTATTGTTGGGGCAAGTATTGAAGTGTTAGATATGTTGAGCGAAACGACTGAACTGCGTGATAAATTAGATTGGAATATCAAATATTTCAAAGAAGGGGTAAAGAAAATGGGTATCGATTATAAAGATGGAGAAAGTGCTATTGTTCCAATTATGTTATATGATGCAAAATTATCTCAAGTATTTGCTGATAAGTTATTAGCCGAAGGAATCTATGTGATAGGATTTTTCTATCCGGTGGTTGCTAAAGGCCAAGCAAGAATTAGAGTACAATTAAGTGCGGCTCACTCACAAGCTCATTTAGATAAAGCATTGGCTGCATTTGAAAAAGTTGGTAGAGAGTTGGGCGTAGTGAAATAGATTTTTTATAAATACAGATAAATTATATCTTCGTATTAAACTCTCGTATTTTCCAATAAACTGCATCGGTATTTTGATATTGGGCTTTCCTCATTGTAATGAAATTTCTCATTATTCGAATATACTAGATAATACATGTGTTTAT
>CANHVE010000002.1 GCA_947464015.1 Saprospirales bacterium
GTCCTTTACAACAAGCATCACCTGTATGACTAGATTGACAAGAATTCATGATTTTAGTCATACATTGTTCTTTAGTACAACCTTCTTTAGAACATCTTTCTGCAGTGCAATTAGAATCAACCCAAGCTTTTACATAAGCATAACAAGCAGTTGAATCTTTAGGGCAAGCGGTCATTGGGAAATCTTTAACTGGGCAATTTTCACCACAACCATTCATTCCTTCATTGTGATGTTCACAAGCACCTTGCATTTCATTTGAATGGCAAGAAGCTTCTATTACAACTGCATTCTTAGTAGGATTGATCATACCACTTAAATTATGCACAGCAATTGTTGGAGCAATAACCAAAGATACAATTGACATTAATTTGATAAGGATATTCATTGAAGGCCCTGAAGTATCTTTAAAAGGATCCCCTACTGTATCACCTGTTACAGATGCTTTATGTGGTTCAGATTTTTTATAGAAAATTTCACCATTAATATCAACTCCTTTTTCAAAAGATTTTTTAGCATTATCCCATGCACCACCAGCATTATTTTGGAAAATACCCATCAACACACCACTTACTGTAGCTCCTGCTAAAAATCCACCTAATACTTCTGGTCCGAAAATAAAACCAATTAAAATTGGCGATATAATAGTAATTGCACCAGGTAAAATCATTTCTCTAATAGAAGCTTGTGTTGAAATAGCAACACATTTTTCATATTCTGGTTTTCCAGTACCTTCCATAATACCTGGAATTTCTCTAAATTGACGTCTAACTTCTTCAACCATACTCATCGCAGCTCTACCAACAGCAGCTATAGCTAATGAAGAAAATATAAATGGAATCATACCTCCAATAAATAATCCAGCTAATACATCTGCTTTGTAAATATCAATTCCAGATAAAGTATAGCCATTGTGATTGATTACACCTACATATGCGGCGAATAATGCTAATGAAGTTAATGCTGCTGAAGCAATGGCAAATCCTTTACCAGTTGCTGCTGTTGTATTCCCTACAGCATCTAATATATCTGTTTTTTCTCTAACCTCAGCTGGTAATTCACTCATTTCTGCTATGCCACCTGCATTATCTGCAATAGGTCCAAAAGCGTCAATTGCTAATTGCATAGCAGTAGTAGCCATCATACCTGCAGCTGCGATAGCTACACCATATAAACCAGCACATACATAGGATCCAAAAATACCACCAGCAAGAACTAAAATCGGTAAGAATGTAGATTCCATACCAACAGATAATCCTCCGATAATATTAGTAGCATGACCAGTAGAAGATTGTTTTACAATACTCATAACAGGTCTTTTACCCATAGCTGTATAATATTCAGTAATAATACTCATTAATGTACCTACTACTAAACCTACTAATATAGCTCCAATCACTCCATTATTTGTAAATGATAAACCTCTCAATGTCATCGTTTCTGGCATTAAGAATTTAACTAAAAAGATAGAGAATATAGCAGTTAAAACAATTGAACCCCAGTTACCCATATTCAGAGCATTTTGTACTTTTTGAGTACTTAAACCTACAGAATCACTAATTCTAACAAAGAAAGTTCCAATGATAGAGAAAATGATACCAGCACCTGCAATTAACATAGGTAATAAAATCGGTGATAATCCACCAAAATTATCTACTGCTATTGTTTCTTGTCCTAATACCATCGTTGCTAAAACAGTAGCTACATAAGATCCAAATAAATCGGCACCCATACCAGCCACATCACCAACATTATCACCAACGTTATCAGCAATAGTTGCTGGGTTACGAGGATCATCTTCTGGAATACCAGCTTCCACTTTACCCACTAAATCAGCACCCACATCGGCAGCTTTGGTATAAATACCACCACCAACACGAGCGAAAAGAGCAATACTTTCAGCACCTAATGAGAAGCCAGTTAATACCTCGATGGTTTTAACCATTTCTTCACTATTTACTGCTGCATTTGGAGCGAAAATCATTTTTAATACAATAAATAAAGAGCCTAATCCAAAGACAGCTAGACCAGCTACACCAAGTCCCATTACCGAACCACCTGTAAAGGATACTTTAAGTGCTTTAGATAAAGAAGTTTTAGCTGCTTCAGCGGTTCTTACATTTGCTTTAGTTGCAACACGCATCCCTACAAATCCTGCTAAAGCAGAAAATACAGCACCCATTATAAATGCTAATCCTATAACAGGACTAGAATTTTCATTACCCATAGACATTACACCTAATAACAAGGCTACTATAATTCCAAAATAAGTTAGTATTTTATATTCTGCTTTTAAGAAAGCCATTGCACCTTCTGAAATGTATTTGGCAATTTCTTTCATTCTGTCATTACCTTGTTCTTGTTTATCTACCCATCTATATTGAAAGTAGGTATATACTAAGGTTAATAATCCTATTGCAGGTACTAGGTATAAAAGTGTGTTTTCCATAAAGTATTGAATCCTTATTTGTTATAAAAAATTGGAGTGCAAATATAAGGTAAATATTTAGAAATAAGTAATATCTAAAGGATAAAATAATGACTATTAGCTTTATTTTAGTGCTTAAACTTCATCATTTTTGCTAAGTATTTTCCAAGAATATCAAATTCTAAATTCACTATATCATTTACTTGAAGTTGATTTAAGTTCGTATGCTCATAGGTATAGGGTATAATGGCTACTTTAAATGAATTATCAGTTACTTCAAAGGCAGTTAAACTGGTACCATTAACACATATAGAGCCTTTTTCAACAATTATTTGTTGTGGTTTTTCTGTATAAGAAAAAGTAAATATCCAACTTCCTTGCTTTTCTTGAATGGCTATACAAGTGGAAACATCATCCACATGACCTTGCACGATATGTCCATCCAATCGAGCTCCAATTTGCATAGCTCGTTCAAGATTCACCTGATGACCAATTTGAAGATATTTTAAATTTGTTTTTTGAAGTGTTTCGTCTACAGCTGTAACTTTATATATATTCTCTTGGATATCTACAATAGTTAAACATACCCCATTATGAGCGATGCTTTCATCTATTTTGCAGGAAGCTGTTATGGATGATTCTATATAAAAATGAATGTTTGATTTATCGCGAATAATATCTTTTACTATTCCAATGCTTTCAATAATACCTGTAAACATATATTTATTTATTTCTCATTAAATGAATGAAGCCTCCACCATTCTTATTGGGAGGTAAAGGTTTCTCTACTGGACCAATTAAAGTTTCTTCATAATACTTACCTGTATAAAAATAAACTCCCTCGCTTAAATTTTTACCTGTTTTAGTATCCGTTCCATCCCATAAAATATCTGGATTTTGAGTCTCAAATACTACATTACCCCAACGATCTTGTACTTTAAAATCTACTTTACTTACAAATCTATAAGGAAATGGTTTATACAAATCATTGAATCCATCATTGTTTGGTGTAAATACATTAGGCAGTTCATAAATAGGGCAATTATCAATACAAATTATAGCATTATCAATAGATTCATTTCCAGAAAAATCAACTGCTGTTAATTTATAACAACCTGCAATACTAGTGGCACTGCTTAAATCATGAGTATAGTTTGTATCTGTTTTTACAAAAGAACTATCAATTAAAATAAAATTTCCACCCTGTATGGGAGTATAATATAATTTATATTTAGCAATGTCATAACCACAACTTTCATCTGGAATATTCCAACTTAAATAATTTTTCCAGTGAGAGGCATTCCATTCAGCATTTGAAATTTTACCACAATCATTAGTTATTGTCAATAGAGGTGAACAAGGTGGGATAGTATCATTAGGTCGTTCACAGGCTATTTGTGATTTATTTAATAAAGGTTCTGGATAATTTGTACCAGTATATCTGCCACTACTTTCAATAAAATAACAATATAAAGTGTCATTCAGTAAGCCTGTATCGATATAGGAAGTATTGATAGTGCTATCTATTTTTTCATACAAGAATGTTATTTTATTTTGTTTGTAGATATAATATAATTGGTTTGACCAAGGAACTAATTCATTCCAATTGAGATTGAGTGCTTTATCTCTTGCTTGAATTTTTAAATAGATACTAGAGGCATTACTCGTAGTTCCAACTATAGAATCAGAACGATATTTAAAATTAACTTTATAATTATATTGTTTTTCTTCAGTGTTTAATAAATTATCAGTATAAAAAGTATCAGCAAGTAATCCTGTAAATGAACTACTGGTAAAAGTTTGAATTAAACTTAATGGATTTGCACCTGCTAAACCTTCATTTTTGTATAGTTCATATTTGTAGGGACCTGGATATAATATCGTATCTAAATCAGGAATGATTGGATTAACCCAATTGATAAAAATACTGCCATTTGTAATATCGGTATTTGTGACATCTACATTTGTTATTACTGGAACATCTCTTTTTAATTCAGCACAATCTTCATTCGATGGAATACTTAACACATTATCGTACGTAACTAGTCCATTTGGACTAAGTTGTGAGAAGTGAGCTAATATTCTGTAGCAATATTTTTGTCCATGAACAATATCTATATCTCTATAAGTATATGTATTAACATTTTCGGCAATCATAGTGTAGCCTCGGCCCTCAAGTCCTGTTTCACAACTATCAGGAGTGAAATTATTGGATCCTATTCTTCTCCATACGCTGAAGCCTCTAAAATTAGGAACACTTCCACAAGTATATGGATTATCCCAAGTTAAATTAATCCCATTATTAAAGGGTGTAGCTACTAAGTTGGTAGGAGGGGGAGCAATAACTTTAATAAGCCAAGTTTCTAAATCAACTAATGGCACACGCACACTGCCACTTCCTGTACCAATTCTAAAATCATCTGCAGCACGAAAAACAACCGAGTAAAACTGAGAACGAATATGTTCGCATCGAGTATTCCAATTAAAAGTAGAAGTTGCGGGATTGCCATAAGCACTATCAAAAATTGCTGGAGATACACTAGTGAGGAAAGGAGCACCTGAAGCTGTTAATGAAACCTGTTGAGGTAAATTTATGTCACTAGCAGATACTAATAAACTTAATGGCATCCCTGCAATAATACAAGTATCTTTTACATCAATAATTACTGGTGGATCATTTGGATAATTATTTACAATTATTTGCATATCTCTAATCAAAGTACTTAATAGAATTTGATTTCTATATTCACGAATTAAAATGGCAATATTATAGATACCTTCTTTTTGAGGAGTTCCCCATATTATTTCACCTGTTCGTGAGTTGATGGTAAATTTATTATTCGCACCAGGAATTATCTCATCGGGATATTGATAGCCAGGAACGTTTGCAAATACAGATTGTTTAGGCACCATAAGTTCAAAAAATAAAGAGTCTCCATCAATATCATATGCATTCGGATTATGATAAAAAGTATCATTGATATTGGCAAAATCGATAGGTGGATTTAATAAAACGGGCGAATTATTATAACCTAAAGAAGCAATATCATAAAATTTTATGGTGTCTTCTACATAGAATGGTGTATTAACGGATCCACCACCATTGATATTGATGATATCATTTATTCGGTTTGCATCTTCAACACTTACTAAATAAAATGGACGAATACCGGCATATTGATGAACACCTCTATATATGTTTTTTTTAATATCATCAAATACAAATTCACCATCTGGAACGCCATTTCCATTTCCATCTATTCCATTGATACGTATAATAACATCTGCTGTACCATCTCCCCAAAAAATTTGAATAGTATCTCTATCTGCACCAGCGCTAGATCCTGATGTCTTTGTATAAGTAATAACATCTGCTTGATAGGTGAGAGGAGCTGTTAATTTATAAATAATTTCCCCTGCTCTATAGTGAGTAGCAAAACTAAAAATAGGAAATAAGCACAAAAAAGTAAATGCAATACGTATTAAATTTCTTTTCACGGCAATACTAAATTAAATAGATAGATAAAGGTATAAAGAAATTATGCAAAAATTGTTTAATTATTTACATAATATTTTAAACAAAAATGGAGTTTGTAGGTTATACTATTAAGTATCATGTAAAATGAAAATTAAATTTTTTATATCAATAGCTCTTTTAGTAGTATTGAATAGTTGTATTGTCAACAAAATTGCCTATAGACAAGAAAATATAGTGTATAAAAATCAAGTATTTGATGCTGTGATTGTTCCTGGTTTCCCTTATTTTGAAAACAGTAATAATGAAATTTTGAAAATGAGGATTTTATGGGCAAATCAGTTATATTTATCAGGCAAAACAAAACATATTGTTTTTACCGGTTCGGCTGTTTCTACTCATTATAATGAAGCTATGGTAATGAAAAAAATAGCTGTAGAATTAGGTATCCCAGATTCAGTCATTTATACTGAGAAAAAAGCAGAACATAGTACGGAGAATATATATTTTGCAATGCAAGTTTGTGAAAAAAATAATTTTACTAAAGTAGCTTTAGCGACAGATATTGCACAAACATCATTTTTAAAAAATTATATTGACAATTATTTCCCTTACTTAGCTAGATTGCCAATCAATTATAGCAGAATAGATATGCGTAAGGATATATCTTATGTAAATGTAGAAGATTGTAAAGTAGAAAATTTTGTAAGTTTAAAAAATAGAAAAACAAAAGAACAAATATCATATGCATCTAAAGGAAATAATATCGATACTACAGGATATTATATTATGAACACCAGATTCGCAGCCAGCTTAGATAAATAGTAATATTTCAATTTTTTTTAAAATATTTTCCCATAAAATACCATAATAGCAGGACCAATCAACCAAATGTTTTTATACGATGATCCTTGTTGTTCAAAACGAACTTGTAGTGTTCCTCCTTTAGTATTTATTTTAAACTGATTGGTATTTTTGTTTTGAATAATAGAACTTATTATACTTGATGCAACTACACCTGTTCCACAGGAGTAGGTTTCATCTTCAACTCCTCTTTCATAGGTGCGAATATTGAAATGTTGAGCATCGATTAATTCAATAAAATTCACATTTATTCCTTCTTCTTTAAAATCATTGCTATATCGTATCTCTTTTCCTTCTTTGTATACATCCAGTAAATCTAATTTTTCAACTTGTTTTACATAGTGAGGAGAGCCTGTAAATAGCACAAAATCACCTTTATTATTTTTTATATGTTCTACATCATTCATTTTAAGATGAATGATATCATTTTCAATTTTTGCTTCATGAATTCCATCTATAGCGGTAAAGGTTGTTGTATGTTGAATAATGTTTAGAAATTTTGCAAATGCAACAATACATCTGCCTCCATTACCACACATAGTGCTAGCTCTACCATCCGAATTAAAATAAATCATTTTAAAATCGTATGCAGTATCATTTCTTAATAAAATTAATCCATCTGCACCTATGCCAAATCTTCTATCACATAAGCGTTCAATCATTTTTTGATTATCTGTATCAAATAATTCAGTTCTATCATCTATCATGATAAAATCATTTCCAGTGCCTTGATATTTGTAGAACTCCATAGATATTGTAATTAATTATATTTTGTTAAACTTTTTAAAAAAAGGAAGTATGTATTAATAAAATGCGTTAATGCTTAATACATTTGTAATATTAAAAAAAAATAGAAATATGAAAAGATTTAATTTAGGTTTGATTTTAGGTGTAGCATTATTTACATCTTTTTTTACTTTAGCTTCTTTTAGATTCTTTTCAAGTGGGAAAGCATTACCTTTTGAAAAATCATCTAATTCAGCTACTAATTTACCCATAACAATTCCTGAACCAACACCAGTTGGTGGAGTTGTACCATTTGATTTTACGGAAGCAGCAGAAAAAACTACTGATGCTGTGGTACACATTAAAACAAAAATAAACCCTAAACCAGTTGCTAATAGAGGGAGAGGGACAAATCCTTATCAAGAATTTTTTGGAGATGACTTTTTTAGATTTTTTGGCGATCCTTATGGAGGAATGGCGCCTAATCGACCACAAGAAGCTAGTGGTAGTGGTGTTATAGTAGCTACAGATGGTTATATTGTTACCAATAACCATGTGGTAGAAGATGCAGATGAAATTACTGTTACACTACATAATAATAAAACGTATACGGCTAAACTTATTGGAAAAGATAAAGATTTTGATTTAGCATTGATTAAAATAGAAGAAACCAAATTGCCAATAGTTGAATTTGGGAATAGTGATTCAGTGAAAGTGGGTCAATGGTGTGTGGCAGTTGGAAATCCATTCAACTTGACTTCTACAGTTACAGCAGGGATTATCAGTGCTAAAGGAAGAAACATCAATTTAATAGGTGGTAATGGTGCAAAAGATGGCAGCAATACAGCGATTGAATCGTTTATTCAAACAGATGCAGCTGTAAATCCAGGAAATAGTGGAGGTGCATTAGTAAATTTAAAAGGTCAATTAATCGGTATAAATACTGCGATTGCTTCTAATACTGGCAGCTATGCTGGGTATTCTTTTGCTGTGCCATCCAATTTAGTATTTAAGGTGTATACCGATTTAAAAAATTATGGCGCAGTACAACGAGGTTATTTAGGCGTAACCATAAGAAGTTTAGATGATGCATTATCCAAAGAATTAAAATTAAATTCGGCGGAAGGTGTCTATGTTGAAAGTTTAGTAAAAGAAAGTGCAGCAGAAGAAGCAGGTTTAAAAGCAAAAGATGTCATAACAAAAATAAACGGGGTATTAATCAAAACATCACCTGAATTGCAAGAGCAAGTGGGTAAATACAGACCTGGTGATAAAATTAATGTGGAATATATTAGAGATGGTAAAACTCTAACGACTATAGTTACATTGAAAAACAAATTCAATAGTACTTCAACTGTAGACAATTCAAAAGAACTATTAGCTTCTTTAGGTGCTGACTTTACACCATTAAGTGAACAAGAAGCATTAAAGTATGGAATTAAAGGAGGGTTAAGAGTATCTAATTTAAGAGAAGGGAAATTAAAACAATATACCGAAATTCAAAATGGGTTTATCATTACATTTTTAAATGAGAAACAAGTAAACACTACACAAGATATGGCTGATGCTATTGCAGGTATTACTGGAAATATTACCATAGAAGGGATTTATCCGGGTAAACCATTTAGTTTCTTATATGCATTTAAGCAATAATATATTTCATTTTTTAAATTGTTAGAAAGTCCGAGCATATGCTTGGACTTTCTTTTTTAGTTTTGTATAAAATTGGATGGAATGAAAGAAACAAAAGCAGTCATTTTCGATATGGACGGTTTAATTATAGATTCAGAACCTTATTGGAGATTGGCGATGATTGAAGTGTTTAATTCACTTGGATTTATAGCTACCGAAGAAATGTGTGCTGCAACTACAGGCTTACGAATTGATGAAGTAGTTGAACTATGGTATCAAAATAAACCTTGGCAACTAAAAAGTAAAGAACAAGTTTGTAATGATATTATAGAATCGGTTTGTAGTCATATTTCTAGTAAAGGGGTGGCGATGGAAGGGTTTTTTGAGGTGCTAGAAATGCTACATAAAACTAAATTGCAAATAGCATTAGCAAGTAGTAGTGCACAAATTATTATTCATACCGTTTTAAAACGATTACAAATACAAGATTCATTTCAGGTAATTTGCTCAGGCGAAGAAGTTAGTCATGGTAAACCACATCCAGCTATATTTATAGAAACAGCACAACGATTGAATACATTACCAAGACATTGTACTGTTTTCGAAGATTCGATTTTTGGAATGATAGCAACTAAATCAGCGCATATGCATAGTATAGTTGTACCAGAGCCATCTAATTATGAAAATGAAAAATTTGCATTAGCAGATATCAAATTAAGATCGCTAAAAGATTTTAAACTAGATATGATTAGGTTATAATATAATCTTACTTAGCTTTTTTCAAGATTTCGTGACCCATTTTATCTCTTTTAGTTTTCAGGTATTTTTCGTTGTAAAGATTGGGATGAATCTCGATATTGATATTTTCAACGATTTCTAGTCCATAACCAATTAATCCAATTCTTTTTTTAGGATTATTAGAAAGCAGACGCATTTTACAGATATTAAGATCACGAAGAATTTGAGCCCCGATACCATAATCGCGTTGATCCATTTTAAAACCAAGACTTAAATTTGCTTCAACAGTATCTTGCCCATTCTCTTGAAGTTTGTAAGCTTTCAGTTTATTAATTAAACCTATTCCTCTACCTTCTTGTTTCATATACAATAAAACCCCTTTACCTTCTTTTTCGATCATACGCAATGCATTGGCAAGCTGATCTCCACAATCACAACGTAATGATCCTAAAATATCACCCGTTTCACAAGAGCTATGTACGCGTACTAATACCGCTTCATTTTTTTTCCAAGTGCCTTTAACGATTGCTAAATGAACTTCATCATTTACAGATTGTTTGTAAGCGATTAATTTAAAATGCCCAAATTTAGTAGGTAAATCAACTTCAACTTCACGTTCAACTAATTTTTCATTTTTCAATCTATAAGCGATTAAATCTTTGATTGAAATTATTTTTAGTTTATGTTTTTGAGCAACTTTTAATAATTGAGGAAGACGAGCCATAGAACCATCTTCATTTAATATTTCAACTAGAACACCTGCAGGTTCAAATCCAGCTAAACGAGCTAAATCAATAGCTGCTTCAGTATGTCCAGCTCTACGCAATACCCCTTCTCTTTTAGCTTTAAGTGGAAATATATGACCTGGTTTACCAAGAGTATCTGGATTTAATTTAGGATCGATAAGTGCTTGAACTGTTTTAGCTCTATCATGAGCAGAAATACCTGTAGTGCAGCCATCGCCAATCAAATCAACAGATACCGTAAAATTGGTTTGATGTAGTACTGTGTTTTTACCAACCATTAATTCAAGCCCAAGTTCATCACATCTATCTTCAATAAGTGGAGCACAAATAAGTCCTCTACCATGCGTACTCATAAAATTGATAATCTCAGGAGTAACATTACGGGCAGCCGTAATAAAATCGCCTTCATTTTCACGGTCTTCATCATCAACAACAATCACTAATTTGCCTTTTTTAATATCGGCAATAGCGCTCTCGATGGTATCTAATACACTTGTATTTTTTTTAGTTGTTTTCTCTTTTGGTAGGTGTCCAGACATTTGTTTTAATTCCTTTTAAGTACATAAAAAATCCTTGAAGCATTGCTAAATTCATCAGTATAAAATATCTAGCAAAACGCAAAATTACAATTTGCTTGTGAGCTTTTTCCATAATAATATCTATTACCCAAAAAAACACACAGAATGTAATAATGCTAGTAATCAAAAAAGTTGGTAAAAAGTTCAGTAAATAAAGAGCTAAAATACCTATTGATATGATAATGAGAAAGAAAGGTGTAGCCCATCTCAATATTTTATGCGACCAATAACAAAATCCAACTTTAGAAAAAACATTCAAAAATAAACTGGGATAAGCCATCATATTCTGATAATTACCAGCAGAAATTCTTTTTTTACGTTTATATTCTTCTTCAATATTTCCTGGTAAATCTTCGTAACAAATAGCTTCTTTATCTAAAATAGCTTTGAATTTTTTTTCTAGAACCGCAAGAGAAAGATAAAAATCTTCCATTAAATAGGTAGACTTAAATTCGATTAGTAAATCTTTTCTAATTGCATAACAAGCACCAAAAGCACCAATCATAGAACCGTCATAAAGACCCTCTAAATATTTAATATGATTTTCACGTTGAATATAAAAACTTTCTTGTTGGGCTATAGCTTTATTCTTATCAAATTCATTTATAATATTAGCACCCACCTGCCCTATAGAAGGATCTTTAAAATGTTTGGCAAGATGGAATAAAGTAGTTGGTGTAAAAATAACATTCGCATCTGTAAGTATGATTACTTCCGTAAAGGAAGGAATATTTTTCTTTATTTCATTTAATACATTAGCTTTCCCTCTGCGAGTATCAAAAAAGAAACAATGAAGTGTTGGATATTGGATAGCTAATTTTTTCAAGATTTCATTAGTCTTATCTGTAGATTGATCAGAGCCTACAAAAACTTCTAATTTATCTAATGGATAAGAAGTATTAAAGAGAGAGTGTATTTTTTTTTCAATAATATTTTCTTCATTTAATGCAGAAAATAAAATGGAAATAAGAGGGAGATGATCTGTATTTTGATATTGTATATGATTAAATTTTTTGTTTTTCACCAACAGATTTAATACCATAGGATACAATACATAGCTATAAAAAATTAAGAAGCTACAAACACCAATTAATATAATTAGTAAGTAAATCAATTTGCAGGAATTATTTTTTGAAAATAATTAAGTAATTGGCTACTTACATGAAGTGCGCTATATTTATTGTGTGCTATATTTTTTGCTTTTTCACCTTGTTGCATTTGTAAATTGGAGTTATTCAGTAATTGAATAATTTCATTTGCAAATATAGATTCATTATCACATCTGAATATACAATTTTCATCATCGATTCCTTCAGCACCGATAGAGGTACTAACGATACATTTACCATAAAACATGGCTTCGATTATTTTAATGCGCATTCCACTGCCTGTTAATAGAGGCACAATCATGATTTGATGTGCATTCATCAATTCGTTTACCTCTTTAATTTCACCAAGAATATGGATATTTTGAAGTTTGTTTTCATAGAAAGAGGCTGGGATATTCCTTCCACCAATGTATAAATGTGTATTGGGACAACTGCTTAGAATAGCTGGAAAAATTTTATCAATAAACCATTGCATACCTTCTATATTAGGAATCCAATCGAGTGCTCCTAAAAAGAAAATACTTTTAAACGAAGTATGGGTAGTATCAATTTTTATAGTTTTTTCATCAATACATGCGGGAGCTACATAGGAATTAGAAATGTTACTTAATGCTTGTAAAATAGATGCATCTCTTTCACTGATGGAGATCAAAGAATCTACTTTACTCAGGTTTAATTTTTCAAATGATTTAACCTGTTTAGCTAAAATTTTATAGTATAATTTTTTTAGTGGATGAGATGTATTATTAGCCAATCGATCCCATATTTCATATTCAACATTATGTGCTCTGTAAGCAATATGTGCTTTAGTGTTTTTGCGAATAGCCTCCAGATAAAGTAGTACGGGCAATCCTTCCAACAAAACCAAGTCGAATATTTGACGTTTTAATAAATGGATTAGTTGCGTTTCGAAAGAAGCTGAATAAAATCGTTGAATGTTATATGCTTTGTTTAAGCAAATTGATTTAGCTGCTTGAATAATCGAAATATCAGTATTAATATCTGTGGTAATGAATTGAATTTGATTCTTCAGTTCAGCAGGAATTAAATCGGTATTATAGTAATGTTTATTGGTATTAAGTGAAACAATTGTTAGTTCATGACCAAGCGTTACAAAAGACTGTGAAAAATTGAAAATGGCAATCATTTCGCCATCTTTAGGAGGATAGGGAAATTTTTTACATACTTGTAATATTTTCATTGAGTAAAGCTAGATAATAATTTTAATGTAGGCTAAAATGATTTTGAAATGCTATAAAAATGAAGAACAAAATGTTCTTATTAATGTTAGTAAGTATGAATATGCTAAAAATGATGTCTCATTTTTTTTAATATTTATGTAAATTTGCGAATCAATTCGAATATTCGGAACAGAAAAACATAATTTCTATATATATGAATCAAAAAGGAATTTTTAAAAACGTAGTTGTCAAGAAATACATTATGGGTCTTTCAGGCTTATTTCTTATTCTTTTTTTACTGGTGCATTTGAGTATTAACCTATGTGCATTAATTCCAGATGGAGGGAACACCTTTAATGAACTTGCTGAATTCATGGATTTGCCAGTGATAAAGCCTTTAGAAGTTGGATTATTCATAGGGTTTATCATACATATATTGGATGCATTGGTATTGACTTTACAAAATAGAAAAGCACGTAAAAACGGATATGAAGTAAGTGCTGCAAATGCAAACAGTAAATGGTATAGTCGTTCTATGGGTATTTTAGGTACATTATTATTAATGTTTTTAATTATTCACTTAGCTCATTTTTGGTTTCCCAATAGATTTACGGGTTATGAATTAGATGGAAAAGAATCTCATAATTTATATCAATTAATGCTTTATACATTTAATGAACTTTGGATAGTAGTATTATATGTTTTAGTTCAGATTTCATTAGGATATCATTTATTGCATGGCTTTAGAAGTGCATTTCAAACCTTAGGATTAAATCATCCAAGATATAATACCATTATAGAAGGATTAGGAGTGATTTATTCAATCACAGTTCCATTACTATTTGCAGTAATTCCTGTGATTTTATATCTACGAATACATGGTTATATTCCTTATTAATAAACGAAAATCTAATAGATAATATATATGAGTCAAAAATTAGACGCCAAAATTCCAGAAGGCAATATAGCCGAAAAGTGGACTAAGTACAAATCTACAGTTCCGTTGGTAAATCCTGCGAACAAGAGAAATATTGAGATTATTGTAGTAGGAACTGGTTTAGCGGGTTCATCAGCAGCATCTGCCTTAGCCGAGATGGGATATAAAGTAAAAGTATTTTGTTTTCAAGATTCTGCACGTAGAGCCCATTCCATTGCAGCACAAGGAGGAATAAATGCAGCCAAAAATTATCAAAATGATGGTGATAGTATTTATAGATTATTTTATGATACTATTAAAGGAGGTGATTATAGAGCAAGAGAAGCAAACGTACACCGTTTATCAGAGGTGAGTGGCAATATCATAGATCAGTGTGTTGCTCAGGGGGTACCATTTGCACGTGAATATGGCGGATTATTAAGCAATCGTTCATTTGGTGGTACACAAGTACAACGTACTTTTTATGCAGCTGGCCAAACCGGACAACAATTATTATTAGGTGCTTATAGTGCCTTACAACGTCAAGTGGGTATGGGTACGGTAAAATCGTACACCAGACATGAAATGTTAGATGTTGTCAATATCGATGGTAAATGTAGAGGGATTATTGCTAGAGATTTAGTAACTGGAAAATTAGAAAGACATTTTGGTCATGCTGTATTATTATGTACAGGCGGATATGGTAACGTATTTTACTTATCGACGAATGCGATGGGTAGCAATGTAACTGCCGCATGGAAAGCACATAAAAAAGGAGCCTATTTTGCTAATCCTTGTTTTACACAAATTCACCCAACTTGTATTCCAGTGAGTGGCGATCATCAATCTAAATTGACATTGATGTCGGAGTCGTTGAGAAATGATGGACGAATTTGGACTCCTAAAAAACAAGGAGATACCCGTAAAGCAATTGATATTCCTGAAGAAGAAAGAGATTATTATTTAGAGAGAAGATATCCAGCATTTGGTAATTTAGTACCACGTGATGTGGCATCAAGAGCAGCCAAAGAGCGTTGTGATGCAGGATATGGAGTAGGTACTTCAAAAATGGCGGTATACTTAGACTTTGCGGCTAATATGAAAAGATATGGTAGAGTAGAAGCGACTAAGCAAAATATACATAATCCAGATGAAGAAACTATCGTTCGTTTAGGGAAAGAAGTGGTTAAAGAAAAGTATGGTAACCTATTCGACATGTACAAACAAATCACCGATGAGAATCCATATGAAGTACCAATGAGAATATATCCTGCGGTACACTATACAATGGGAGGATTATGGGTAGATTATAATTTGATGACTACGGTTCCAGGATTATATGCATTAGGGGAGGCGAATTTCTCAGATCATGGTGCGAATAGATTAGGTGCATCAGCATTGATGCAAGGTTTAGCAGATGGATATTTTGTAATTCCATATACTATTGGTGCCTATCTTTCAAATGAAATTAGAACAGCAGCTATTTCAACGGATCATGAAGCCTTTGTAGAAGCTGAAAAAAATGTACAAAGTCAGATTGAAAAATTGATGAATATCAAAGGAACCAAATCTGTAGATTATTTCCATAAGAAATTAGGAAAAGTAATGTGGGATAAATGTGGTATGGCTAGAAATGAAGCAGGATTGAAAGAAGCAATAGCTGAGATAAGAGCCATCCGTGAAGAGTTTTGGAAAGATTTACGAGTTCCGGGTTCAGCGAATGAATTTAATCCTGAGTTAGAAAAAGCAGGTAGAGTTGCTGATTTTATTGAGTTAGGTGAATTGATGTGTAAAGATGCATTAAATAGAAATGAAAGTTGTGGTGGACATTTCAGAGAAGAGTATCAAACAGAAGAAGGAGAAGCAAACAGAGATGATGCAGATTATGCATACGTAGCTGCTTGGGAATTCAATTCAGTAGGAGAGTGGACTTTGAATAAAGAGGAATTGAAATATGAAAATATTAAGATTGCTCAAAGAAGTTATAAATAATTAATTAGCAAATTTGTGAATTAGCAGATTAGCAAATTAAAATTGAAGAAAAATAAATAAAAAAATATAAAATTATGAGTCACGGTGATATGAATTTAACGCTAAAAATTTGGCGACAAAAAAACACTGAAACAAAAGGTTCATTTGAAACATATCCAATCAGTGGAATTTCTCCTGATATGTCATTTTTAGAAATGATTGATGTATTGAATGAGAAATTAATTGTAGAAGGAAAAGAACCAGTAGCATTTGATCATGATTGTAGAGAAGGAATTTGTGGGATGTGTAGTATGTATATCAATGGTAGACCACATGGCCCTAAAAATGCAGTAACTACATGTCAATTACATATGCGTTCATTTAAAAATGGAGATACTATTGTTATTGAACCATGGAGAGCATCTGCTTTTCCTGTGATAAAAGATTTAGCAGTAGATCGTACATCTTTTGATAGAATTATGGCAGCTGGTGGATTTGTATCTGTAAATACAGGTAATGCACAAGACGCAAATAATTTACCTATCTCTAAAGAAGATGCAGATGAATCATTCACCAGTGCAGCATGTATTGGTTGTGGTGCCTGTGTAGCCGCATGTAAAAATGCAAGTGCCATGTTGTTTGTTTCTGCTAAAGTTTCACAATATGCATTATTACCACAAGGGCAACCAGAAAGAAAAAGCAGAGTATTAGCTATGGTGGCTCAAATGGAAGAAGAAGGATTTGGAAGTTGTACCAATACTGGTGCTTGCGAAGCTGAATGTCCAAAAGGGATTTCTATATCTAATATAGCACGATTAAACCGTGAATATTTAGGAGCTGCATTAAGCAGTAAATAATATTTATTAAATAATATTTTAAAAGAGTCACGATAAAAACGTGACTCTTTTTTATTTAGGCTAAATAGAATTATAAAAAATTATGTAGGTTTGTTAATCAAATAAACAATATGGGGATCATACATTCATTTTTAGATTTTTTACATCAGTTAGGAGATTTACAATTATTAAAAGGCTTATTCAATCAATATGGAAATATGATTTTCTTAATTATGTTTGTCATCATTTTTGCAGAAACAGGATTTGTTGTTACTCCCTTTTTGCCAGGAGATTCATTGTTGTTTGGCGCAGGTATAGTAGTAGGTTTAGGAGGGTTAAATATTTATATATTGTTTGCTATATTAGTAATAGCAGCAGTCTTTGGGAATATAGTGAATTATAGTATAGGCAGATGGTTAGGACCTTCGATTTTAGAAAAAGAAAAAATTCCATTTATTAAAAAACAACATCTGGTGAATACCCATAAGTACTATGAAAAAAATGGAGCCTTTGCCATTATTTTAGGTCGATTTACCCCATTTATCAGAACCTTTGTACCATTTGTTGCAGGTATTGGATATATGGACCGTAAAAAATTTATTAGTTATACTATTATTGGTGCACTTGCTTGGGTAACGCCCTTTTTATTAGGAGGATATTTTTTAAGTAGTATTCCATGGGTTCAAGATAACTTTAAAAAAATCACTACAACCATCTTAATTATTTCAGTACTTCCTTTTTTATATGGAGTATACAAAGAACTTATTGCTAAAAAAGAAATAGAAAAAGTGTAATATTATTTTAATTCAATATTTTTCTCTATTTTCACTTATTATTAATTTATTGACTAAGTAAAAATCGAATCTAAAACACTATAAAATATATGTCAGACTTATTTAGAAAGAAGAATATAAATGCATTATTAGCAGAATCTCAAGAAACTTCAAGTGGTATGAAACGTACACTTGGTCCAACCTCTTTAATAGCATTAGGTATTGGAGCAATCATTGGAGCGGGTTTATTTGTAAGAACTGCAGCCGCATCAGCAGAACATGCAGGTCCGGCGGTAACCATTGGATTTATAATTGCTGCAATTGGTTGTGCCTTAGCAGGTTTATGTTATGCAGAATTTTCTTCTACCATTCCTATTTCAGGAAGTGCTTATACCTACTCGTATGCAACTATGGGTGAGTTAGTAGCTTGGATTATTGGTTGGGATTTAATTTTAGAATATGCGGTAGGTGCTGCAACGGTTGGAATTGCATGGAGTGAATATTTAAATAATTTACTAGTAAATGTATTACATATGAGTGCTATCCCTTATCAATGGTGCCATTCACCATTTCAAACATCATTAGATGGGGTACATGGATTCATTAATCTTCCAGCACTTTTTATTATTATGGTATTAAGTTTATTACTTATTAAAGGAACACAAGAAAGTGCTTTGATAAATAATTTAATTGTAATCATGAAAGTATCAATCGTATGTTTAATTATTTTCATAGGGTGGCAATTTATTAATCCAGCCAATCATACACCATATATTCCAGCGGCTACAACTTATGTAGATCCACATGGAATATCAAAAAGTTTTGGTGGAGTTATGGGAATATTAGGTGCAGCAGGGGTAGTGTTCTTTGCTTTTATAGGCTTTGATGCAGTAAGTACAGCAGCACAAGAAGCGAAGAATCCAAAAAGAGATATGCCAATTGGAATTTTAGGATCCTTAGCTATATGCACAGTATTATATATTTTATTTGCGCATGTATTAACAGGAGTTGCAACCACTGAAGATTTTAGAACGGGAGGAAAAGAAGCATCTGTAGCATTTGCAATTACAAAATATATGTCAGGATATAGTTGGTTAGCTAGCTTAGTTACTGTAGCTATTTTGGCGGGTTTCTCTTCTGTAATACTAGTGTTATTATTAGGTCAATCAAGAGTATTTTATTCGATGAGTAAAGATGGATTATTACCTTTTGGTCTATCAACATTACATCCAACATTTAAAACTCCGTATAAAGCTAATATTGCCATTTTTGTAATCGTAGGATTCTTTGCTGCTTTTATACCAGGTGATATCGTTGGAGATATGTCTAGTATAGGAACTTTATTTGCCTTTATTCTAGTATGTGCTGGTGTAATCATTTTAAGAAGAACTGATCCAGATATGCCTCGTCAATTTAAAACTCCTTTAGTTCCATTTGTACCATTACTTGGAATATTTTTCTGTGGTGCTATGATTGCAGGATTAGGTTGGACTAATTGGTTACGATTATTTGTATGGTTAGCATTAGGTTTAATTATTTATTTTGTTTACAGTAAGAAAAACAGTAAATTAAATAATACTACAACAGATTCTAAATAAAATCTTTATCATTTAATTCAATAGCTATTGAAAAAATTTAAATTTATTGATGCTACACTGATAGTTGCAGGCAGCATGATTGGTTCGGGTATTTTTATCGTGAGTAGCGATATGGCCCGTACGGTTGGTAGTTCAGGATGGTTGATAGTGCTTTGGCTGATATCAGGATTAATGACATTATTAGCGGCATTAAGTTATGGAGAGTTAGCAGGTATGATGCCTAAAGCAGGTGGTCAATATGTTTATTTAAAAGAATCATTCAATTCATTTACAGCTTTTTTATATGGATGGACCTTGTTTGTAGTTATTCAATGTGGAAGTATTGCTGCGGTGGCAGTTGCCTTTGCAAAATATACTAGTGTATTAATTCCACAATTTGGAGAAAATGTTATTTTATTGCATTTAAGCGATAGCTTTAATATCAATGCTGCACAAGTAGTGGGCATATTTTCTATTTTAATTTTGACATTGATTAACCGAGCGGGATTAAAATATGGAAAATTAGTTAATTCTGTTTTTAGCAGTACAAAGCTTGTTGCACTATTTGGATTGATCGTATTGGGCATTTTTATTTTTGGCAAAATGGAATTGTGGAATCTCAATTGGCAGGATGCATGGCATGCACAAAATTTTGATTTGAAAAAGAATGCATTTGTTGATATTACTGGGATGGCTTTGGTTAGTGCTATTGGTGTGGGTTTAGTAGGTTCCTTATTCAGCAGCGATGCATGGAATAATGTAACATTTATCTCTGGTGATATTGAAAATCCTAAAAGAAATATACCCTTAAGTTTATTGTTTGGAACATTAATCGTTTGCTTATTATATATTCTAGCGAATGTAGCCTACTTGTTTTTATTGCCTATTCATGGTACTCCTGGAGCAACCGATACGATGAGTGCAGGTATTCAGTTTGCTGCACAAGATCGTGTAGGGGTTGCAGCTGCAATGCAGATTTTTGGAAATCCTGCAGTAATTATCATGGCGGTATTAATTATGATTTCTACATTTGGTTGTAATAATAGCATTGTATTATCTTCAGTAAAAGTGTATCAAGAGATGGCGAAAGATGGTTTGTTTTTCGATAAAATGAAAAACGACAATAAAAATGGAGTGCCTGAATTTGCTTTATGGGTTCAGTTTATATGGTCATCAGCCTTATGTCTTTCAGGTAAATATGGCGATTTATTAGACTACGTTATGTTTGCCGTTATATTATTTTATATTCTTACCATAGTAGGATTATTTATTTTGAGAAAGAAAATGCCTGACGCTGAAAGACCTTACAAAGCCTTTGGTTATCCAGTATTACCAGCTTTATACATCTTATTGGCATCAGCATTTTGCATTAATTTACTCATCTATAAACCAGCATTTGCTTTTGGTAGTTTATTTATTGTATCATTAGGAATTCCTGTCTATTATTATTGGAATTCATTAAAGAATAAGTATTCACTTAACGACTAGTTTTTTTGTAATACAATGAGCAAAAAAAATAAAGACAAAATTGGTGTGGTATATTCTACCGATCCCAATTTTAATTATCAATTTAATGAGGACAATGATCAAGAAACCATTGCACCAGAAAAGCAATTGTTATATGTTTCTATCGATAGAAAACAACGAGCAGGTAAATCCGTAACTCTTGTTGAAGGTTTTATTGGTAAAGTAGAGGATCTTGAATTATTAGGTAAACAATTAAAAAATAAATGTGGTTGTGGGGGCTCGGTAAAAGATGGAGTTATCTTAATTCAAGGGGAACTAAAAGATAAGATTTTTGATTTGTTAGTTCAAATGAAATATAAAGTTAAAAAGAAAGGATAATATCTTTCCATCACTTGCTCATGAAAAAAAATCTACTTCTACTATCTATATGTATTTGCTTTTATTACTTGTCATTGCATGCACAATATGAATATCCTATTCAAAAAATTACAACACCTATACAACTAGATGGAGTAGCTAACGAATCTATATGGCAATCGATTCCATCTATCACTTCATTTAAACAAAATTATCCAACTGATACAGCATTGGCAAAGAATCAAACGAATGTGCAAATTTGTTATGATAAAAAATATATTTATTTATATGCATTTATGCAGGACACCGTTAAGAAACCACTTATTGTGCAATCCTTAAAAAGAGATTTTTCTATTAAAACATCCGATGCATTTATTTTTACGATTGCACCATTGAATGATAAAATAAACGGTTTTAGTTTTGGGGTGAATGCATTGGGTGCACAACGTGAAGGATTGGTTGCGCAAGGTGGAGGATCGGGAGTGACCACCGCTTGGGATAATAGTTGGTATAGCGAAGTAAAAAAACAACTGAATGGGTGGAGTGTAGAGATGAAAATTCCATTTAAAACTTTACGCTTCAAAAAAAATACGACTGATTGGGGAATTAATATGGCACGTATTGATTTAAAAAATAATGAAGTATCTACTTGGCATCCCATTCCATTAAATTTTAATACCTCTAGTTTAGGCTTTACAGGCACGATGCATTTTGCAGAACCACCTGTTAAGAATGGAGCCAATATTGTTTTTATTCCTTATGTAACAGGAGGAGCTTCGTATAATTATTTGTTAAAACCCTATCCTCATATTACTAATTTAGCGAGTGCAGGATTTGATACCAAGATTGGAATTACGTCTTCCTTAAATTTAGATATCACAGCTAATCCAGATTTTTCTCAAATAGAAATTGATGATCAAGTAGTGAACTTAGATCGATTTGAAATATTCTTACCAGAACGCAGACAATTTTTTATTGAGAATAGTGATTTGTTTGATGGGTTTGGCTTTAGCAAAATTCGTCCCTTTTTTAGTAGAAGAATTGGTTTATATAAAGGGCAGCAAATTCCTATCATTGCAGGAGCGAGATTGAGTGGCAGTATCAATAAAAATTGGCGTATTGGTTTAATGGATATGATGAGTAATAAAAAGGAAGAACATGTCAATGTACCTATTCAAAATTTTATAGTGGCAGCTTTACAACGTAGAGTTTTTGACAGAAGTAATATCGGATTTATATTCGTCAACAAATTAGGAATAGATAAAAACGAAAAATTAAAAAAACAAAGTAATTCCGTTCTTGGATTAGATTTTAATTTGTACAGTAAAAATAATCGATGGAATGGACGAATTTTTTATCATCATTCTATCAATACCAAATTGAATATTGATGCGAATGCCAATGCAAGTTGGTTGGCTTATAATACCTCTAAATGGAGCATCCAATGGAATCATGAATACGTTGGTAAGCTCTACAATGCTGAAGTAGGTTTTGTTCCAAGAGTGGGTTATTTTCGATTAGAACCTTCGATAAATTATACCACCTTTTTTAAGAAAAGTAAAAAAATATTCAGTTGGGCAAATGGTATTTATTACAGTCAATATTGGAGCACCGATACTAGAAATAGTACCGATAGAATTAATCGTTTTACAAGTACCTTATTATGGTTGAATACTGCCACTATGTCTTTTTCAATAAGTAATATACAAACACGTTTAACAAGAGATTTTGATGTGTCGGGCAATAAGTATTATCCCATAAAAGCAGGTAATTATGTATATACAAATGCGGTATTAAGTTATGCTTCTAATATTCGCAAACGATTTACCTATTCGATGAATATTTCGGGAGGAACTTATTTCGATAGAAAAACAATCAGCTACGGAGCTACTATCTCTTATAGATTTCAACCTTATGGATATATCAATGCCTCTATTACCCGTAATGAATTTTTTAGAAATGGAGAAAATATTAGTTTGACTTTATTGAGTAGCAGATTAGAAATTACCTTTAGTAAAAATTTATTTTTTAATAATATCGTACAATATAATACCCAACAAAAAGTATTTAATTTAAATACCAGATTGCAATGGCGATTTAAACCTATGTCTGATTTATTTATTGTATATACCGACATATACGATAACTTATTAGCGAAACGTCAACGAGCTTTCCAAATTAAATTTACTTATTGGTTTCAGTTATAAGGATTTAGATTTTTCATTAACTGGATTTTCTACATGAATCTTTATGATAATCTCCTCCTTTTTCGTTAATTTTACATTGCTTAAATTAATCAGATGAAAGTATATTTAGATAATGCCGCTACAACTCCACTAAGTGATGAAGTATTGCAAGTGATGATTCCATTTATGAAAGAAAATTTCGGAAATCCATCCGCAATTCATTCATTTGGTAGAACTACACGTGCTGCGATTGAAACAGCTCGTAAACAAGTAGCCAAAGCATTAAATTGTTCGCCAGCGGAGATATTTTTCACCTCTAGTGGCACAGAAGCCAATAATATGGCTATTAAATGCAGTGTGCGCGATTTGGGAATTAAACATGTAATTACTTCGCCTATTGAACATCATTGTGTATCGCATACTACTGATTATTTAGAAGAAAATCATTTGGCTACTATTCATCTATTACGTGTGAATGAGAAAGGGCAAATGGATTTACAACATTTAGAAGAGCTTTTAACTCAAATCAAAGAACCTACATTAGTGAGTTTAATGCACGCTAATAATGAGATTGGAACCATGGTTGATATTGAAAAATTAGCTGAAATATGCAGCAAACATGGAGCATTATTACATTGCGATACCGTGCAAACCATTGGACATTATCCATTTGATTTACAAAAAACAAAAATTAATTTCTTATCTGGTTCAGGACATAAATTCCATGGTCCAAAAGGAGCCGGATTTATTTATATCAATGCAGAAACCAAAATCAAATCCTTTATTCACGGTGGGGCACAAGAACGTAATATGCGTGCAGGTACCGAAAATATGTATGGAATTATCGGTTTAGGTAAAGCGATTGAAGATGCCTATGCGCATTTTGACGAGCATAAAAATCATATTCTTTCCTTAAAAAAATATATGATTCAACGTCTACAGGATACTTTTGAAGATATAAAATTTAATGGAGATATTAGTGATAATAGCCTTTATACCGTGCTTAGCGTTTCATTTCCACCATCTGATAAAAACGAAACCTTATTGTTTAATTTAGATATCAATGGTATCGCAGCCAGTGGCGGAAGTGCCTGTAGTAGTGGCGCTGATACAGGTTCACATGTGTTAAATGCCATCAAAGCAGATCCTGCTCGTAAAGGTATTCGTTTCTCTTTTTCGAGATATACAACAAAAGAAGAAATTGATTTTGTGATTGAAAAACTAAAATCGATTGTAGCTAGCAAAGAAACAGTTGCCTCATAATTTTGCTTTAGATTGTCTGTATTCTTTAGTATATTTGATTATGTGATTTTCATTTATTGATGAGAACAAAAGTGTTTTAATGAAATATACTTTACTAACTTTTTTATTGCTTGTTTTTTTACAATTGGGTTATGGACAAGCTCCATTAAAAACAATCGTGAAAAATAATTATACGAGCTTTAGTAAAGACAACTACATCAATCATCCCGATTTAAAAAAATATAATAGTTCAAATGCTTTATCTAATCCTGATTTCGGAAAGATAACCCCTTTTACTCCTTGTAATAATTGTATTGAAGAATATGATAAACGCGATGCTACGCATCGATATTTTATTGAAACGGGCTCTGATGCTGCTCATTTTTATGTGCAATCGAGTAAAATTCCGCTCAATTATTTAAATGAACAACAACAGTTTGTTACAATTGATTATCGTTTAAAAGATATCAATGCCAATTATTATGCAGCGCTTTCACAACCAGTGAAAACCTATCTAGATAAGCATACTAAAGAAGTGCGTATTGAAAGCGCAGCATCGAATGTTACATATGGCACCCAGAATCAAATTTATTTTTCGAATGAAAGTGATAATGCTTTGAATCAGTATACTGATAAATATGCAAGTGCCTCTTATACCGCAGGTGATGACGGAGTGGCTATAACAGAAGCATACAGCGGAGTGAACATGATTCATCAATTTAAAAAAGGAAGTGTACAAACTAATTTTATTTTAAAAAATAGACCACTAGTTCAATTCAATTCGGCATTTTTAATTATCAAAGAAGAAATTACGCTCACACATATTACTCAAGTAAAACCCAATGAAGATCATTATATAGATGCACAAGGAAATTATTTTGGTGCTTTAGATTTATTGAATGATGCCAATCAATTGGTTTTTAAAATTGAAAAACCTGTCATGTATGACGCTCATTTTATAGTGTTTCCATGTTATTATGAATATGAATTAGTGGGAAATAAATTGATTTTATATACTAAAGTACCTACTCAATATTTAACAGCTAGTACCACGCAATACCCCATCACCATTGACCCTTGGGTAACTGGTTATAATAAAGTAGGTAATTTTAATTCCTCTGGATTGCCAGGTGCAGGGATGCAGTTTACATATAACGTTATAGGTTCTTGCGATTATTTTTTAGCAGTTACTGTTCCAGGGAAATCAGATATTATCAATACTTATGTAGATGTAGAAGATGAAAATGAATTGAGCGTTTCGTGTGGTACACCGCCACTACCAGCGCCAGGTTGTATGCGTCATGATATACGTCATAATTTTAGTAGTGACGAATGTGGTACTTCCACTGGATTATCAGCGCCAGCATTGCCTGTTGGAGTTGCAGATACACCAGGCACAGTCACCACCGATCCACTAGTGATTCCGGGCGCAGCTCCTATTTTAATTCCTCGTATGCTCGATTGTATGAATCCACAATGTCCCGATTATGTGATGCATTTTACATTAGGTAATGTAGAATTGCGTTGTGGTGAAACCTGCGGAAATAAATGTGCTACAGGTAATATGTGGGCAGTTACGATTGAAGCTCGTCGATTAGAAGGGTATATGACACCTAATCGAACACCCGTCTGTGCAGGCCAACCAGTAATACTTACAGCCTATCCATCATGGGGCGTGCCACCTTATCATTATGTTTGGAGCACTGGTGATACGACACGAGTCGTCACGATTTATCCCGAGCGAGATACCTTTGTATCGGTTCGTATTTTTGATACCTGTAATATTTTTGTTGATGATGATACCTTGATTGAAGTGATTCCTTCTCCACCAGCAGATGCAGGTCCAGACCAAACGGTTTGCGAAGGAGGAAGTGTAACGATAGGAGGTAGCCCCACTACAACTTTAGGTAGTTCTATCTCTTGGCAACCAGTGCCTGCGAGTGCTATAACCTATATGAGCGGAACCTCTGCGGATAATCCTATTATATCCATACCTGCTGGCGTCTTAGGTGATTTTACATTTATTGTTCGAGCAGCAGATTTTACCTGTGCTAGGTTTGACACAGTGCGGGTGCATTCAGTAGCCAACCCAATTCCTACAATAGTACCCGATACCAATGTCAGTATTTGTGAAGGAGGTTCGGTGCAATTGACCACTACACAAGCGTATAATACTTATGCTTGGTCGAATGGAATAACGACACAAACCAATGATATCAGTAATGCTGGAACTTATTACGTTACAGTGAGAGATAATAATGGATGTACAGGTGTTTCAAATAGTGTTACATTAAGTGTAAGACCCCCTTTAAGTATTCAAGCCTATCCCGATACCTTGATTGATCCAGAGCAATCGGCGATGTTATATAGCAATCCATCGATGACAAGCGCAACTGTAGATTCATTTTATTGGGAACCGAACACTTTTATTCCTTGTACCGATTGTCCAAACCCTATCAGCACACCAGATGAGGATATCACGTATACCTTACACGTATTGAGTGATGGATGTTGGAGTAGCGATTCGGCGACGATCACCTTAAAATATCCATTTGATTTTTTTATGCCGAATGCCTTTACACCGAATGGCGATGGCTATAATGATACCTATTATATGTTAGGTTCGAAAGTATTGCATGTCGATAAATTTCAAGTGTATGATCGATATGGTGAATTGTTGTGGGATATCACAGAGCCATGGACCGGTTATTATAAGGGCGTTTTATTAAATCCAGGCGTATATATTTACTTTATAGAAGTATCGTATAAAGAAGAAGTGAGAAGAGCAAAAGGAAGTATCACCTTAATCAGGTAGTAATCAATAAATGAATATTAAAAAGAAGAGTAGCGAGAGGGGGGCTCGAACCCCCGACCTCAGCATTATGAGTGCTGCGCTCTAACCAACTGAGCTATCTCGCCATAAATTAATATCAAAAAACGGAGTGCAAATATAGTACTTTATAGATAGATTTAAAAAGAATCTCCAAATTTTTACTTTGACACATAAAAAAAGGAGGAATAAGTGACTATTCCTCCTTTTCGCTCTTCAATATTTTCTATATTATTCTACTATTAATTTTCGAGTATGAATATCGTTTTGATCAAAAGCACTAATATAATATTGTCCCGCTGGGAATGCTGATATATCAATGGTTTTAGTAGTGATATTGCTTGTATTTGTTTCATACATCAATTCGCCAAATAGGTTATAAATTTTGATTTTATCTACGAGTTGATTCATATTGATTTCTATAAAATGAGTACTTGGATTTGGGAAGAAATCAAAGATATTTGCTGCCTCGTTTGGTTCATCTATGGCTGTAGCTCTGTAATTACAATTCGCATAAGTAGGTTTGATGGTACTAGTATCGATAATCATATTTTCATCACCAGGGAAATTCAATAAGGCACCAAAATAAATCAACATCATTTCATCGGTAGTCGACTCGCCTAAAGAGACATTTTGTGGAGGTGTACTAGGTTGAAAAGGATTGGCGGTGGTATTGTCATAAGTTGCTTCGCCATATAATACGGTACCTGCAGGCAATTTGAGAGGTTGACGGAAATTATATTGAGTTTGCCAGTGGAAATCCCAATTATCAATTTTTACTAAAGGAATCGTATCATTTGTAGGGGTTATAGCCCATGCTTTCACACTTCGTCCTATCAAATGCATGTGTGGAGTTGCTGATAATACAGTTATAGGTGCTAATGGTAAATTATATCTAAAATGAAATGTTCTAACAGTATTGGCAGGTATATATAAAGGACCATCGAGCATACTAGGACCATGATTTAAGGCTGCAGCAATGGTTACATTTCGTAAAGGAGCACTCGACATTACTACATTAAACTTCGTTGAATCTACAAGTCCTGCACTTCCTTGAGGATAATGAATTTGAGCAATTAATTTTGCCCCAGCAGGCACTCTAACACCCATTCCACTTGGATAGAAATAAGGCGATTGTCCTGGTACCCAAGCTCCAATCATTATAGACGCATTGCTACCCGTGCCGCTATAGTTGGTATAGCCAGGTCCTGGATCAGCTGCATCTAAAGTACTAGGAAGTGTGGTACTATCTTGAAAAAACAATACGTGATGTACGATATTTCTATTGCCAGGAATAATTTCTAATCCTGTTAAATACTCATCAATTGTAGTCCCTGGGTCAAGTACAAAACATCTGTAAACATCGCCCACACCGCTAACGGTATATGTAGGAATTTGTAATCTATAATCAGGGGATGTGATTACATCAGCAGTTGAATAAGTAGGAGGAGTAGGTGCATGACTTGCAACCCCTTCAGGCGCTCCGTTATCAGCCCATATTTTAATTAAATTCAATTCTTCGTCTGTTAAATAACGTTCATGCGCAAAACTGCGATAAGATCTATCAGCTGACCAAGGTGGCATATGTTTGCTTTGCGTAGCTGATTTTATGGACAATGCCTGTGTGCTAGCTTCTGTATAAGTCATCAAAGAAAAAGGTCCAGCTCCATTAGGATTATGACAATTCGTACAATTGCTATAAAGAATACAAGCAATATTGTCGGCCCAAGTAACTTGAGCTTGGCTAGAATAAATCGATAAAGTAATAAGGGATAGTAATACTATTTTTTTCATACTGTTGGTTTTTATGAATTTACTCTGACTAAGATAATATAAAATGGTTTAAAATACTAACTTTGTGTGATTAATTCTATGTTAAGTTTTATCCAATCAATACTCATTCGTTTTTATCCGCTATTTATTTTGAATGGTATGTGGTTGGGTTGGTGGCGCAATGACTATAAAAACTTACGAGTTTATTTGATCAAATTTCCCTTGAATATTAATGGAGCCAACTCTATTTTTGGAGGAAGTATAGCAAGTGCAGCAGATCCTTTTTTACCATTGATGTTTTATTTTGCACTCAAACGAAAAGGTATTCAAGCAACAGTATTAACAAAATCCGTTTCAGTGAAATTTATTAAACCTGTAAAGTCTATTGCCTATTATGATTTTATCATCAGCGATGAAGAATTAGAACTCGCTAAAAGTCATTTGATAGTAAGTGGAAAGCATATAGCTACACATCAAGTCTATTGTACCAATCACAAAGGAGAGGCATTTGCCTACGCTACAATTCAATCTTATATGAAGCTAAAAGGCTTGGGCTAAGAATTATAGATTCTTCTAGAATAGTAGTATTTTTGTTAATAGATGAAAAAAATACTTAGTTTATTTTTTATATTATTCGCATACTGTATTAGTTATGCGCAAATTCAATATGATTGGGAATTGTGGGCTACAGTTGGCATCAAAAAAAATTTTAAAAAACATTTTTCTTGGGATGCCTCTTATCAAATTAGAGCCGATCATGATATGCAAGCTTTTAAAAGTTCGTATATCAGTAGTGGATTAACTTATGAATTGAATAAATATGTTGCATTTGATTTGAGTTATAGATATGCTACTAATAATACGAGAGATTTACATCGTTTTTCAGGTTCTTTAATCCTTTCTTATAAATATAAAAAAATAGAATTTACCTTGCGTAATATGTATCAAAATGAAAGAGAATATTTTAATGCAAGATATGAGGTAGGACATACACCACAGAATTTTCTTAGAGAGCGATTACAGGTTACCTATGCTATCAAGAAGCCATTAAAAATAGAGATAAGCGCAGAACCATTTTTATTATTGACTAATAGAGGTGTTACCTTAAGTAGAATTCGTTGTATAGCTTCTATCAACTATAAATTTTTGAAATACCATAGTATAAATTTAGGTTATCTCGCACAACCTAATTTACCTTTTACGAAGCTTACACAAGGCATTACGTTGGAGTATACCTATACTATTCCCGATTGGAAAAAACTTAAAAAAATATTCAAACCCAAATCCAAAAACCCCAAAAATTAATTCATATGAATCAGAATTTACCATTGAAGCAAAGACCTTTTGACATTTTCTTTATTGTAATGTTTTGTTTATTCTTTATCACTTCTATGATTTCAGATGCGGTGCCTACTTTAGGTGTAGAGATGAGTGCTACCTCTACGAATTGGTTCTCTAGAGCTAATTACGGATATGCGAATGGGTGTGATCCTTTATTTATGAATCCTCCAGTTTGGATGCAAATGGTAACAGGTTTATCGGCATTTGTATACGGACCATTTTATTTAATTTTAGCTTACTGTATTTATAAAGGATATAATCGTATTCAAGTACCCGCTATTATGTATGGTACTGCTATATCGGTTATAACTGGTGTAATAGTATTTGGGGTGGAGTTTTTTGGGGAGCCAGAATGGCGTTGTCAGAACCTTGGAAGATTCTTACCATTAAATTTACCGTATGTCATCATCCCTATTTTATTAATTATTCGGATGCGCAAAGAGAATCCATTTACACGGAAATTTTAATCGCTTTTTGATAGGCTTTATACCAATGATAAAAGCCATAAGCGGCAATGATGCAGAAAATTACATATTCAATCGATACTAGTTTAATATCTTTAATGAGATAAACAATCGATAGAATAATATCTACAATCAACCAAACAATCCAAGCTTCTAATTTCTTTTTCATTAATAAAAAAGTAGCATAGATACTTAAAACAGTAGTAAACGAATCGATATAAGGGAAGGCGCTTGGTAGACTAAATAATTTTGGAAACCATTCATGTAAGTGACTAGAAAATTTTCCTAAAAGGAGGGTAGCAAGTATACAGATGCTGGTATAAATCAGGATAGTTCGATTGCTACTTCTCGTTATTTTTAATTCTTTCTTATCATTTTCTTCTTCTTTTTTAGGGAATTTCCAAAAGAAAAATCCTATACAATTCGTAATGAAATAGAAAACCTGCAACATCATATCAGGATAGAGTTGTACTTGATAAAAAAGGATAAAAAATAGTATGACATTGATTAGACCAATAATCCAACTCCATACATTTTCAATAGAAGAGAGGTAAACGGCAATAAGGCCCGTAACTACACCCCAAAATTCGATATAGCTGAGCGGGTAGTCTAGTACTTCAAAAAATATATGATGTATACTAAAATAATTTTCCAATATGATATGTTTGAGATTGTCTGTATCTTTAAGTTGTAAAAATGCTTATTTATTTTTTATGATGAAAGAAAAAATTAGTTTCATTCTTTTTCTAGTCTTATCGAAACTTGTAGTTGCACAGGATGAAAAAGCATTTGAGTTATATAGTGCGGGTGTAAGAGCAGGATATTCCTACGAATTTGGAGTAGCTATCTTAAATTATACGGAAGCCATTAAATTAAAACCAGGTTATATGATGGCTTATTTTAATCGCGGGGCCGTGTATCTTAAAACACGCGAAAATGATAATGCCATTGCCGATATGCAGATGGTATTAAGCTTAGATTCTACTTATTATGATGCGTATGCTTATTTAGGGGAAGCTTATATTGCAAAATCAGATATTGCTACAGCCAAAAAAATGTACGAATTTTTATTGAAAAAAATTCCGAATCATAAAAAAGGATTAGATGGAATGGCATTATGTTATTTCTATATGAATAAGTATGAAGAGAGTATAAAATACTATGATAAATATATCGAGTTAGTATATGATGATCCAGAGGCTTATTATAAAAGAGGATTAGCGAAATTTTCATTAGATCAATATCAAAAAAGTATCGACGATTTTACAGAAGCTATTTCGTTTAGAAATAATTATTGGCAAGCTTTAGATGCTCGCGCAAAAGCCTATCGATATATTGCTGACCTTGAAAATGCTTGTATTGATTGGCATCGATCCTTGCAATTAGGGAGTAAAGAAGCAGAAAAAAATATCCCTATTTATTGTACGAAATAATATCAAATAAAAATATATGAGAAAAGTTCTGATAGTGGCATGTTTCATAATATCCACCTATACCTTATTTGCCCAAGAGAAATATTCAAAACTTAAAATTCATCTCGAGTCTAAACAGATGAGTGATTTAATATCATTGGGTTTGGAATTTGACCATGGGAACTATGAAGAAGGAAAATATTTTACTTCTGATTTTTCGGCCAGCGATCGATTGATTTTAGATCGTGCAGCTATTCCATATGAAGTATTGATTGATGATATAGTAGCAGATTTAATAGAAAAGAATGCACTTTCAACAACAGACGAAAATCCACAGCCTAAAGCATTAAATTGTTTTGGAGGTACAACCTCATTACCTACATTACCCGCTCATTGGCATTTGGGAAGTATGGGCGGTTATTTTACCTATGCTGAATTACTTCAAATACTTGATTCGATGGCCTTAGAATATCCTAGCTTAATTAGTGTAAAACGACCTATTAGTGATTCGTTATTGACTTTTGAAGGAAGACCAGTTTATATAGTGAAAATCTCGGATCATCCCGATTCAAATGAAACAGCAGAGCCTAAAGTGCTATATACTGCATTACATCATGCACGTGAGCCATTGTCATTATCGCAACTCGTTATGTATATGTATTATGTTTTAGAAAATTACAATACTGATGCAACGATTAAAAATATAGTTGACAATACTGAAATGTATTTTGTTCCCTGTTTAAATCCAGATGGATATTTATATAATCAAACTACGAATCCTGGTGGGGGAGGGATGTGGAGAAAGAATAGAAAAAATAATGGGGATGGTACTTTTGGAGTTGATTTAAATAGAAATTATGGATTTTATTGGGGATATGATAATGTTGGTTCTTCGCCAACTTCGAGCAATGAAACCTATAGAGGAACGATTGCTTTTTCTGAACCAGAAACCAAAATGATTCGCGATTTTACATCACAAGTTCCAATTGAAATCACGTTAAATTATCATACTTATGGCAATGATATAATTTACCCATGGGGACATGTACCTTATCTGACGCCAGATTCATCGGTATTTAAAAGATTTGCAGCGTATTTAATTGCAGAAAATAAGTATAAAGCAGGAACAGGATTTGAAACAGTTGGATATAATGTGAATGGCGATTCAGATGATTTTGGATATGGAGATTCTATCGCGAAACATCAGTATTATTCTATGACACCCGAATGTGGAGATGCCTTTTGGATGCCTTCTTCACAAATAACTGCAACCTGTCAGAATTTATTATGGCAAAATATAAAGCTGCCATTATTAGTTTTAGATGTAGCTGATGTTACAGATAAAAATAAAACCTTGTTTACTCAAACATCAGGTCAATTAAAATTTGAAATAGAACGAATAGGTTTGCTAAATACCGATACTTTTCAAGTTCGATGTGTTTCTTTAAGCCCAGGATTGACGGTGTCTTCCAGTCCAATAGATTTTGTAAATATGGATTTATTAGAACGAAGAACTGATAGTGTAAGCTATACGATTAATCCAAGTTTACTAAGTGCTAGTACGTTCTCCTATATATGGGAATTAAATATGAATGGAGTTTTAATGTATGATACCATTTATAAATATTTTGAAGATTCATTAAGCACTATCTATTCAACGGATGCTACTAGTATTAGTGGATGGACTAATTCTGGAACTAGAAATTGGGGTTTATCTACCACTCAATTTGTATCAGCAAGCACTTCTATTCACGATTCGCCAACGGGCAACTATGCCAATAATACTTCTTATATTTTAACGAATAATATAATTTTTGATTTGACATATGCAAGTAAAGCATACTTAAATTATTACTGCAAATGGAATACGGAAGATAATTATGATTATGCTCAAGTACTAGCTGTGGATGTTAATACGAGTGTGGCTACACCACTATGTGGCAGATATACTGTTGAAGGTTCAGTGAATGAAGACCCTAACAAGCCTGTATATGATGGAGTTCAAAACGAATGGGTACAAGAAAGTATTGATTTATCAGATTTCTTAGGGAAACAAATTAAAATACAATTAAAATTAATTACAGATCCTGGTACTGTAGCTGATGGATTTTATTTTGATGATATGGAAATAAGTGCAAAATTGGATAGTGTTATTGCGGGTATCCATGCGTATCAAACAGAAACATTTAATGTATATCCAACATTAACATCTGATGAAATTACGATTATAAATACCTCACATGAAATAATACACGGATATGAAATTATCGATCAGATGGGCAATATCATGGTTCAAAATCATCATTGTTCAAGTGATAAAGAACTGATTCATTTACGTAATTATTCAAGTGGCTTATATTATTTAAAAGTGTTAGACTCAACTAATCAAGCACATATTTATAAATTGATGAAGTATTAGAATGATGAAATAATTTTCAATATCTAATGAGTTCTATTTTTGGACTTTATGAGTTGTTTATTTCAAATCTTCTTTTAAAGAAATATAGATATAGCCTTACTACGTTTTCTGTTTTTTCTTCTTAGCAGCAGGAAATAACACATTGTTTAATATCAAGCGATAACCCGGTGAATTAGGATGTAAATTCAAATCGGTTTTAGGATCACCTACTAAATGCTGATAGTCTTCTGGGTCATGTCCCCCATAAAAAGTCCACATGCCTTTTCCTAATTCGCCATGAATATATTTGGCTTCGTTTGCACTTTTATTTTCACCCATCACCAACACATTCTTTTTAATAAAATCATCATTAAAAGAAGTGGTTTGTCCCATAAATCCTTTGATAGTGCGAGTATGGCATTGAGTCAACATAGTTGGAACTTGATCCCATTTAGCACTGAAATCAAAGAGTGTAAAGTAGTCTAATTCTTTAGGTACATTTCTGCCTACATTCGCATCTATATCTGAATATTCATATTCAAAAGGATTATCATGTAAATGATAGTTTTCAAAAGCTAAGCCTTGTGAAAAATCGAGTTTTGCTTGTGCATTGGGGTCTTGTGCATCACCATCAAACATCTCCGAACAGATATCAGTACCTTCAGCCTCTAGTGCAATATCATATGAGTCGGTAGCGCTGCACATCGCAAACAAAAAGCCGCCCCCACTTACAAATTCTTTAATTCGTTTAGCTACTTCTAATTTCAGCTGACTCACTTTTTTTATGCCCCATTTTTTAGCCATCGCTTCATTTTCTGCTTTTTCGGCTTGATACCATTCCGCACCAGCATACTGCGCATAAAATTTACCTTGTTGGCCAGTAAAATCTTCATGGTGCAAATGCAACCAATCATACATGGGCAATTTCATACTCATAATTTCATCATCGTAAATGATATCATAAGGAATTTCAGCATAGCTTAATACCATCGTTACTGCATCATCCCAAGGTTGTTTGGTCTTAGGGGAATAGACTGCAATTTTAGGTGCTTTTTCAAGTTTTACTACATCGGCATTCACTTCAGGGTCGGCTATTTGACTCAGTATAGCTGTATATTGAGCATCGGCAATAATTTGATAGGTGACACCTCGCACTACGCATTCGCTTTCGATATTGGCGATTTGTTTGGTAGCAAAACTCCCTCCTTTATAATTCAGTAACCAATCGGCCTCGCCACCATTTTGTAAAATCCAAAAAGCAATACCATAAGCTTTTAAATGATTGGCTTGCGATTCATCCATCGGGATGAAAATATAGGCAGCACGAGCAGATTGGCCAAAGCCAAATGCCAAAAGCAATACAAATAAAAATATGTGATAGAATGATTTTTTCATTATGTAGTAATACAAATTTAAGGGCAAAACAGCGTTTTTGAACACAAAATTTATTAAATAATATTTTAGAGCTTATCTTTACTGCATGTTAAAATACTTTGGGAATAAGATTATTTATAGCTTTTTAGTATTGAACGGGATTATAGCGATATTATTCTTATTGTTTAATATCATTCCCGTGAATAGTGCACGTATGACGATGGGGCAGCGAACCGATGCGCTTTCTGTAGCTCAAATGGAAAAGGAGTTTCGCTTAGATTTACCTTCTTGGAAGCGTTATTTACTTTATTTAAATGATATATCTCCTATTTCTTATCACCGTAAAAACAGCGCGAGTCATTTGTTTTTAGATGATAAAATGTATGAGGTATATCAAAAAGTAGATGTGTCTTGTTGTGTCATCGCTTTAAAGAAACCCTTTTTAGGCACTTCTTACCAAAACGGAAAGCCTGTAATAGAATTGATAAAAAGCAAATTATTGAGCACTTTAATCATGGCTATATGTGCTACTATATTTGGGGCAATCATTGGAGTTTTATTAGGGGTTTGGTCGGCATTGAAGAAGAATACTTGGATTGATAATAGTATTTTAGTCATTATTAATTTAGGGATATCGCAACCTTCTTATTTTTCGGCGATGATTTTATTATTGGTCTTGGTAAATATGCTAGGAGCCTATACCCACTTGAATTTCACGGGGTCCTTGATTGAATTAGATGATTATGGCGATAAAATATTTGTATGGAAAAATTTGATTATTCCCGTTTTGGCTCTAGGAGTAAGGCCTATATCGATTATTTCGCAACTTACTCGAAGTACCATGTTAGATGTGATGGGTCAAGATTATATACGAACGGCTAAGGCTAAGGGATTGAGTCAAACGGTAGTGATTTTCAAGCATACTTTACGAAATGTATTGACGCCCGTAGCGACTTCCGTTACAGGCTGGTTTGCTTCTTTATTGGCTGGGGCGATGTTTGTGGAAGAAGTGCTGCATTGCAATGGATTAGGGTCATTGACAGTAAATGCCTTACGTAGTTTTGATATACCTGTAGTGATGGGATGTGTGCTGTATATAGCGCTGGTATTTGTGTTGATCAATATTTTGACTGACTTTTTATATGCGTATTTAGATCCGCGGGTAAAGGTAGCGAAATAAATTTATGTAAATTTTTTCTTGAACATTCACCCTTGTTGGGTCTCCCGAACATTCGGGATGACCAACAAGTTTTATTTAATCCTAAATACTATGAATATTACTCATTCATTTTGTGCTCAATAGCAGCATATTTTCGTTATAGCCTTCGGCGAGTAACTTTTTTTCTTAGTCAAAAAAAGTCACCAAAAAAGACAAGTCATCCCGAAGCTTCGGGATAACCACTCCGTGTATATTGACCTCCCACCGCACCCTAGGTTGATGGCTTAACTAGTAGAAGAAAAATAGTTCTTTTTATTACCCCGTAGTTGCTGTTTTCACACCACTTCATGATTCCACCAGCCACACACCCGATGTTTTGGTAAGGGGGAACACCACAGGTTGGCGCATATTGGGTAATGATTTAAAAAAAAACGCAATAAGATGTTTGCATCCTGATGAAAAAGCTATATCTTTGCATCCCGATTTAAAAATTGGGTAAAAATTAAAAATTGAAATATCATGAACGCATCAATTATTAAAGAAGTACAAGAGGCATTAACAGTAAAAAATAATATCCCTTCATTCAGAGCGGGTGATAATATTACTGTAGCATATAAAATTGTAGAGGGTAACAAAACTCGTACACAACAATTCAAAGGCGATGTTATTCAAGTGAATGGCGATGGCGCTACTAAAACTTTCACTGTAAGAAAAATTTCTGACGGAGTAGGTGTTGAAAGAGTATTCCCTTTCAATTGTCCAAATGTTGAAGGAGTGGTTGTAAACAAAACAGGTAGTGTACGTAGAGCTAAAATTTACTACTTACGTAACTTAAGTGGTAAAGCTGCGAGAATTAAAGAAAAAAGAATGGTTTAAGATAATATTATCTTACACTTTAATAGATAGAAGTCCTCTCAAATTGAGAGGACTTTTTTTATGTTTAGACGATTGATTTAATCATATAAATTTTCTAATAACTTATCTTTGCACCATACAATGAAAAAACAAATTCTATTTATCTGGTATTCGCAAACAGGGCAATTGAGTGAGATGGTGGCTAAATTAGCTAGTGGTTTCGATAAGAACTTAGTCGATATTGATTTTTGCCAATTTCAATTCAAAGAAAGATTTCCTTTTCCCTGGAAAAAGAAAAAATTCTTTAATCAAATGCCAGAAGTAGTGCTGGGAATTCCTTTCGATATTGACGAACAGCCTATATCTTTTAAGTCGAAATATGATTTAATCGTATTTGCTTATCAGCCTTGGTTTTTACATCCATCTTTACCAGCTAGTTCTATCATTCAAGATAAAAATATTCAAGCTATATTAAAAGATACGCCTGTTGTAACGCTTATTGGTGCTCGAAATATGTGGCTGCATGCACAAGAAAAAATCAAAGAATATTTGATGCAATCAAGCGCTAAGCTTGTCGGCAATATTGTTCTGGTAGATGGTGCCAAAAATTTAGAGAGCATGTTCACCGTTCAACGATGGATGTTTAAAGGAAAAAAAGACCCTTACTTTATTTTTCCGGCTGCGGGTATTCACGAAAAAGATATCGCACGACTACCAGCCTTGGGAAGTATCATCGATAAACATCTTCAGGCGAATACACTAGATCAACTGCAAGCAGCTATCGTGCAACAGCAGGGAGTAGTGGTTAAAACCCAATTAATACCGCTCGAACAGCGTGGGGTGACTAATTTCAGGAAATTTGCGAAATGGATTTATGCAGCAGGCGATAAAGAGAGCACCGCTCGAGCCAAACGCGAATGGGTATTTTCTTTTTTGTTGCCTAAGGTAGCCAGTATTTTATCACCTATTACCTTTATAGGCAATCAGATAAAGGGTGTTTTACTCAAAGAGAAATTAGATCAAGATAAGCAATATTTCGAATCGATTAAGTTCGAAAAAAATAAATTCTAGCTAAACATTTTTAGGTGGTTCCTTGTTTACAATCGTTTAGGGGCGCTATTTTATTAGGTAAAATTCTAGTATATTCGCACTTCGAAAAAACCCTAAGAATTAATTTATAAAGACATAAAAGCGAGCTTTGTTTTGAAAGAAGTATATATAAATAGAATTAGTAATTTTTTTCCCAATGAGCCAGTTTCGAACGAAGAAATGGAATCTTATTTAGGGATGATTGGAAATGCTCCTTCTAAATCTAAATCGATTGTATTACGTAATAACGGCATAAAAAGAAGGTTCTACTCTTTTGATAAATCGGGTAAATCTACACATACTTCGGCACAAATGGCTGCATTGGCTATTGAGAAGTTATTTGATGAAAAAGTAAAAAAAGAGGATATCGATTTTTTAGCTTGTGGCTCTTCTACTCCCGATAGTATTTTGCCTTCTCACGCTTCATTAGTGCATGGTGAACTAAAATTAAAACCTGTTGAAATTCTAGCCCCTGGTGGTTCTTGTTGCACTGGTATTCAATCTATATTATTTGCTTATTTATATATCAAAATGGGCATGAAAAAAAACGCCATTACCTCAGGTAGTGAAAAACCTTCTCAGTTGATGTTGGCGCGTAATTTTCAACCCGAAAGCGATAATCATTTACGACTAGAACAAAATCCAATCATCGCTTTTGAAAAAGATTTTTTACGTTGGATGTTATCTGACGGTGCTGGTGCAGCATTATTGCAAGATAAGCCTAATGAAAATGGACTCTCCTTACGAATCGATTGGATTGAAAGCAGATCGTATGCAGGCGATGTAGATACTTGTATGTATTATGGCTCTAGAAAAAATAGCGATGGTAAATTAGAAGGTTGGGCTGTTTTGGAACCACAAGAATGGTTAAATGATTCGGTATTCTCAATGAAACAAGATACTAAATTATTGGCTGAAAATATTGTTCCATTAGGTGGTAAATTTTTAAAAGAATTAGTAGATAAACACGAGTTAGATATTCAATCTATCAAATATTTTTGTCCGCATTTATCCTCTGGATTTTTCAAACAAAAAATCTATGATGAATTACAAAAATTAGGGATTGAAATTACTTATGATAAATGGTTTACCAATTTAGAATATGTAGGTAATTTAGGATGTGCTTCTATATTTATCATGATTGAAGAATTATTTAATACAGGAAAAATAAACAAAGGGGACAAGATCTTATGTATGGTGCCTGAAAGTGCCCGTTTCTCCTATGCTTACATGTTACTTACGGCAGTATAATCTATGACATTAATCTCTAAAAATAATATACAACAGTATGTACCACAATATCCGCCATTTTTGATGGTAGATACATTGGATGTATTTGAAGATCAAAAAGCAGTCTCTACGTTTACTATAACTAACGATAATATTTTACTCGATACCTATGGATTCAGTGATGCTGGTATGTTGGAGAATATGGCTCAAACCTGTGCTTTACATGCGGGATATAAATTTATTCAAGGCGTGAGTTCAGCAGAAACCGCTACTAATTCTACTAAAAAAGCACCAGTTGGATTTATTGGTTCTATCAAAGATTATGTAGCTACTCAATATGCACAAGTGGGCGATACAATACATACTGAAGTGGTGATAGAGCATAGTATTGGTTTGGCTTCGGTGATACGTGGACAAGTGTTTTTTAAAGAAGAGATGATTGCCACTTGCGAGATGAAGATTTTTTTGTCGGAATAAAAAGCACATACAAATACTTCTATATTTCTTTCTATTTTTACAATTGACCTAATTTTACATTATGAAAAAAGAGGAAGTCCCACAAGATATTACCAAATTGGAAAAAGGTCCCATGAATTGGGTGAATTATGTAACCGATGAAAATGGCGAATATACCCGTGCTATTAGTAATGGTTGGGAGCCTGAAAATATTGCCCTTGAACAAGTGTGGGATGAAGTGAATGCTAATGTAGAAGCCACACGTCAAAAAGTGATTCGTGGCGAGTTAAGTCCTATCGCATATTATCTCGAAAAAAATTTAATGGATATTCCTTTATTAGCAAGCTATGTAGATAAATGGCAATGGCAGGTAAAAAGACATTTAAAACCTGAGGTTTTTCAATCGCTCAGTGAACAATTAGTAGAGAAATACGCTTATGTGTTTAAAATAAGTGTAGACGAGTTAAAAAATAATCCATTATTAAAAAAATAAATTAAGTTGACTGATATAGCACTAAACTTCGAACACCGACATAGCGCTCATTGTGAAAATGGCGTTATCTCTAATCTTTTTCGCTATAATGGATTAGATATTAGTGAACCCATGGCATTTGGTATTGGATCGGGATTGTTTTTTATTCATATCCCTTTTATCAAAGTAAATGGGATTCCCGGTACCTCTTATCGTATCTGGCCCGGACAAATATTTAAACGTGCTTCTAAACGATTGGGTGTCGAGATGTATTCAGATACTTTTAGAAATCCTAAAAAAGCAAAAGAAGCTCTAGATGCCGCATTAGCAAAAGGTATTCCAGTTGGCTTAGTAGTGAGCGTATTCTATCTCCCTTATTTACCTGAAGTATTTCGTTTTCATTTTAATGCACACAACTTAGTGGTATATGGCAAAGAAGGCAATGAGTATTTGATTAGTGATCCGGTGATGGAACATGTAACACGTATACATGAAGATGATTTAATGCGAGCTCGCTATGCGAAAGGTACACCAGAACCAATGGGTAAAATGTATTATCCTACGGTGATGCCTAAAGATATCGATATGAAAAAAGCCATTGTAGAAGGGATTTATAAAACAGGCTATGATATGTCGCATATTCCTATTCCTTTTTTTGGTTCGAAAGCCATTCGTTATTTAGCGAGTAAATTAAAAGATTATCCAGAAAAAGTTGGCGATAGAAAATCGATTTTATATTTAGGAAATATCATTCGGATGCAAGAGGAAATTGGGACTGGTGGTGCAGGATTTCGATTTGTGTATGCTGCATTTTTGCACGAAAGTGGAAGAAAATTAGAGAATAATTGGTTGATCGATAAAAGTAAAGAGTTGACTAAAACGGGCGATTTATGGCGTGATTTTGCGTTTAAAGCGGGACGTGTATGTAAAAATAGAAGTGCCGATAAAACTTCTTTCAAAGACTTAAGCGATATATTAGTAGAATGTTCGCATCAAGAAGAAAAATTATTTTTTGAATTATATAGTAAAATTAAAACTATATAATGTTTGCAATCGATCTACAAAATATTCATAAAACCTATGCTGGTAGTACTTCTCCAGCATTGAATGGCGTTCATTTACAAATCAAAGAAGATTGTATATTCGGATTATTAGGACCGAATGGTGCTGGAAAAAGTACTACGATTTCATTGATGAGTGGATTGATACAAGCTGATTTAGGAGAGGTATGCATCTTTAATAAAAATATCAAACAACATTTATTTGATATCAAATATCAGATTGGTATTGTACCACAAGAATATGCTTTATTTCCTACACTCACATGTTACGAAAACCTTCGTTACTTCGGCAATCTATATGGCTTGCGAGGAGCAAGCTTAAAACAAAAAATCAAAGATTATTTATTGTTGTTTGGATTAGAAAAAAATGAAGATAAATTAATCAGTAGTTTTTCAGGAGGTATGAAACGTAGAGTGAATTTGATTGCAGGAATATTGCATGATCCTAAATTGATAATACTCGACGAACCTACTGTAGGAGTGGATGTTCAAAGCAGAAAAATGATTATCGATTTTTTGAAAAACTATCAACGCGAGAAAAAAATTACGATACTCTATACTTCACATCATTTAGAAGAAGCACAAGAATTTTGTGATGATATAGCTATTATCGATCATGGAAAAATTTTGATTGAAGGACAACCGAAAGCCTTGATTCAACAGTATCAAGTAAAAAATTTAGAATCATTATTTATCAATTTAACAGGCTACTCAGTAAGAGAATAATATGCTACGAATCATTGCCACATTACATAAAGAATTACTGGTTTTATGGAGAGATAAATCTGGAATGGCATTGCTATTTGTGATGCCCTTGGTATTGATTATTCTGATGGCATTGATACAAGATGCTCCTTTTAAAGATTTTCAAAATATCAAATTTGAAATTACGATTGTAGATGAAGACAAAGCTGCACTTAGCAAACAGTTGATAAAAGCTTTGCAAAAAAGCAATAAGTTTACGGTAGAGCAGAGCAATGATTTAGCACAATCGAGAAAAGAGATTAATGCCGGTAAAAAAAAGATATTATTATTTATACCAAAAGGAGCCAATTCACAGATGGAGGCACATGCTTCGGTATTAGTGAAACAATTGCTCAAACAACTAGGATTATCGCCTGATACAGCTAGTAAAATCAGTTTAGATAAATTACATATCTCCATTTATTTTGATCCTACTTCTAACAAAACATTTAAGAATGCTATTCAAAATGCGTTGAATCAGTTTGTAGCCAAAACAGAAACAGAATTTATTTTAGAAAGCATGATGCAGGAGTTGGGCTCTAGTACTGCTGCGAAAGAAAATCCACCTTTCGAAGATATTAATTTTATTAGTATAGAAGAAGTACCCAGCAATTCGGATTTAACACAACTTGAAAAAGTAGCGAATAGTGTGCAACATAATGTGCCTGCCTGGACAATTTTTGCGATGTTTTTTATAGTCATTCCATTGGGAGGCGCATTGCTCAAAGAACGCGAAGATGGTAGTTTATTACGCATGAAATTGATGCCTGGATCATATTTTCAAATACAATTAGGGAAGGTATTATTTTATGTGATTGTATGTGTGATTCAATTTTATTTGATGATGTTGGTCGGTATATTTTTAATGCCTTATATCGGACTCAGCTCCTTGAATATGGGCTCTAGTCCATTTGCTTTATTTGTATTAGCAGTAAGTATTTCATTAGCCGCTACCACTTATGGAATCATGATTGGTTCGGTATTTAAAACCGCACAACAATCGCTCACCTTTGGAAGTATATCGGTAGTAATATTTTCAGCAATTGGAGGCATTTGGGTACCCATATTTATTTTGCCACCGGTGATGCAAAAAGTAGCGGCTTTTTCGCCTTTGAATTGGGGTTTAAGTGGAGTGAATGATTTGTTTTTACGCAATCAAAATCTACTTTTTATCCTGCCAAGTATATTGAAATTACTAGTATTTTCAATAGTTTGTATGCTGATATCTAAATGGGCGGAGAATAAAAATGCTCGTGGGTAAGAGAGTTTTAAATGTTGAGTGTTGAATGTTTAATTATTGAACGAGCTCCAAATCTATTTATTTTATATACTTGAAATTAAAGTTTTAGATTAATTGTAAACTATACATAGCTGAAATGACATAATTGAATTAAAAAAAATCATTTACCTTTGTTCTAATAATGAGTCAGCAAACCGAAAAAGAATTCGATCAAGTAATTGCTAGTTGCAAAGATGTTTTTATCAAAAAGATAAAAGACTATGGCACCTCTTGGCGTATTTTACGTCCCAGTTCA
>CANHVE010000003.1 GCA_947464015.1 Saprospirales bacterium
AAGAAATTCTTCACACTTTTACCCGAAGAAAAACTAAAATTCATTCCAGTAATTGTAGATTATATTTTCAGTCAGGAAAACGGAGAACAAAGTTTTACAGACAACACTAAAAACTTATTGAAAGCATTTGCTATTTCAGTTCCACACGACAAAGCAATGGCAATTCGTGATGATGTGGCATTGTTTCAAGCCATAAAATCAAGGTTGGTAAAAATATCAGACAGAAACGAAGGCGGTGCAGGTGGCGAAGAAATGGAAACAGCAATCAAACAAATCATTTCCGAAGCTATTACAGCCGATAATGTGATTGATATTTTTGATGCAGCAGGTTTGAAAAAACCAAACATTGAAATTTTAGACGAACGCTTTTTGCAAGAACTAAAAGACTTGCCACAAAAGAATTTGGCAGTAGAGTTATTGAAAAAATTACTTAAAGACGAAATAAAGAAACGAACAAAAATTAACTTGGTAGAAAGCAAAAAGTTTTCCGAAATGTTGGAAGATGCAATCAAACGCTACCACAACGGAATGATTGACACAGTTGAATTTTTAGAAAAAGTTTTAATTCCATTTGCAGAGCAACTAAAAGAAGCGGATAAACGAGGCGAAAATCTTGGTTTAGATTACAGAGAATATGCTTTTTACACAGCATTAGAAGTGAATAACACAGCAGTTGCAGTACTTGGTGACGAAATTCTAAAACACATTGCACAGGAACTTTTAAAAACGGTTCGCAACAGCACAACCATTGATTGGACAATTAAGGAAAGCGTACAATCAGCATTAAGACGAAACATAAGACGAATTTTAAGACTACACGGTTATCCGCCAGACCTTCAAGAAAAAGCGGTTGAAACAGTAATCACACAAGCAAAAATGTTAGCAGAGGACTTTATAAACAACAAACCGACAGACGAATAAGCCCACGCTTTTGGTGGCACATTTGCATTTTTTCCAAACGCACAAAGCCCAACAAAAAAATGCAAAAGAGCCACCAAGCCAACGCACCAAAGACAGCAGTAACAATGGACAGACACACCACGACAGAAAGAACGCCAGCCTGTAACAGCGGTTTTGCAAAAAAGCGGGTTCAGTGGATAATTGAACATTCTACTTCGCATCAACTTTTGTGGTATGTTGACAGTTTTGTGCTCCGAAATCCGCTTCTTCGCAAAGCCGCAAACCGTTAAAACCCACCCATCCACCCCCATATTTATACAGGATCAATAGCGTATAAAAAAATTAATACGTTTGAAAATCAACAATTTAGTAAAAAAACAAGCAGGAAGATTGAAATAAAGATATTAAACTCTTTTTATTTCAAAATATTTATTTATCTTTGTTTTATAATTGAAGTAAAATGTTTTCAAAGTCTTGTGAATATGCGATAAAAGCGATGATTTATGTAGCACAAAAATCGAAAGATGAGATGCGTGTTAGTATAAAAGATATTGCTAAAGGAACTGATTCTCCTGAGCATTTTATTGCTAAAATCATGCAGGAATTAGGTCGAAAAAGACTGGTATTGTCAGTAAAAGGTCCCAATGGAGGATTTTATATGACTGATAAAGAATTACAAACCTCAATTTCAGATATTGTAAGAGCTCTTGATGGAGATGGTATCTATGTAGATTGTGTATTAGGTTTGAAAACCTGTTCAGAAAAAACCCCTTGTCCAGTTCATTTTGAATATAAAGCGATTAAAGCAAAGCTTATTCAAATGTTAGAGCATAATACTATTGGTAATTTTAATGAAAAACTAGACTCAGGTAGCTTTTTCTTAAAGAACATTTAAATTTTTTTACACCAATTAAAGATAAAAAGGTATTAAAAACATTATAAATAAACATTAAAATAAAAACACAATGAAAACATTTAAAAACATTTTATGTCCTTACGACTTCTCAGAATATGCTGATGAAGCCTTATTGTTTGCGTTTAAATTAGCAGATAAAGAAACCACTATTACACTTGCAAACGCCATACAAGTTCCTTATTCAATAGATCCATATGGATTTACATATTTTGATTCAAGTGCAGAAGATATTAAAAAATCTTCTAATGAAGCATTAGATAAAAAAACAGCTGCCTTAAAAGAAAAACATCCCGATCTAAATATTAACTACAAGTCAGAAGTGATTTATGATCCAGCAGAATTTATTTTAAAAACACAAAAAGAAGGTCATTATGATTTATTAGTGATTGGCTCTCATGGAAGAAAAGGATTGAGCAGATTATTAATGGGTAGTGTTGCTGAATCAGTATTAAGAGAAGCTACTTGTCCAGTTGTTATTATCAAAAAATAAAAGTCGTGCGAAGTCATAAAAATATTTCTGAAAACAGTATAGCATGCTACCATTGCGGAGACACTTGCAGCAATGACAGCATTCATATTGAACAGAAGTATTTTTGTTGTACGGGTTGTAAATCTGTTTATGAAATATTAAACGAAAACGATTTATGCACTTATTATACGCTAAATCAAGCGCCTGGTAATGACCAAAAAAAGGAAATACGAAAAGACAAATTTGCTTTTTTAGATAATGATGAAATCAAATTAAAACTATTACAATTTAGTTGTGCTAAAAAATCACAACTCACTTTTTATATTCCACAAATTCATTGTAGTAGCTGCTTATGGTTGCTCGAAAATTTGCATACTTTAGATTCGGGAATTATTGAATCTAGAGTTAATTTTAATGTGAAAGAAGTTTTTATTTCTTTTGAAAACGAACAAACTACGTTACGTAAAGTAGTTGAATTATTAAGCAAATTAGGCTATGAACCACATTTAAGTTTAAATGAAATAAGCCAAAAACAACTTAATAAAATCGACAGAACTCGATGGTATAAAATTGGTATTGCAGGTTTTTGTTTTGGTAATATCATGATGATGAGTTTTGCTGATTACTTTGCCATAAGCAATACCGTTGAACCAGCCATAAAATATTTTTTTAGCATCATGAGTGTGGCTTTGTCATTGCCTGTATTATTCTATTCGGCCAATGAGTTTTTTATTTCTGCTTGGAATGGTCTTAAAAACAAGTATTTAAACATAGATTTTCCAGTAGCATTAGCACTTATTATTACTTTTTCTCGAAGCCTATATGAAATTTATAATCAGGTAGGTACCGGTTATTTAGATAGTATGACAGGCATTGTTTTCTTTATGCTTATTGGTAGATGGTTGCAATCCAGAACCTATCAATCTATTTCTTTTGATAGAGATTATAAATCTTTTTTCCCTATAGCACTTAATGTAATTAAAGAGGGTTATGTAAAACCTACTGATCTCATGGAGGTGAAAAAAAATGATATTATTCAAATTTTTTCTAATGAAATTATACCTGTTGATACCATCTTATCTAAAGGTGTTGCAAAGATAGATTATAGTTTTGTTAGTGGAGAGAGCGAGGCAGTATCTATACAACCTGGTGAAATGATTTATGCAGGAGGAAAACAAATTGGAGGATTATTAGAACTCATCGTAGTGAAAGAAGTTTCACAAAGTTATTTAACTAATTTATGGAACAACCCAATTTTCGACAAAAAACAAACGAGTCAACAAAGTATTTATGATATAATAGGCAAATACTTTACTTATGCGGTTATAGCTATAGGTGGCATTGCTGCTTTATATTGGTATTGGATGGGTTCTACAATCTTGATGTGGAATGCATTTACAACGGTATTAATCGTTGCATGTCCATGTGCCTTATTGCTTTCTCAAAATTATACGAATGGTAATATTATCCGAATTCTTGCTAAAAATAAATTGTATTTAAAGTCAGCAGAAGTATTAAATAAAATTACACAAATAAATCATATTGTATTTGATAAAACAGGCACCATTACGCAAGCAAACACTTCACGTACCAAATACGTTGGTAAAGTATTAGATGCTGAATTGAAGTTAATGATTGCGTCTTTAGTGAAACAATCAGCTCATCCAGCAAGTCATTTAATTTTTGATTACCTAAATTGTAATAGCACAGTTGAGGTACAACATTTTAAGGAAGTAGAAGGGAAAGGCATTGAAGCTTGGATCAATGAACATCATATAAAAATAGGTTCACCCGCATTTGTGGGAGGAATACATAATATAGAAAATAAAGGAACGGTTGTAGTAGTCTATATGGATGGACATATTATAGGAGATTTTATAATTACCAATAAATATAGAATAGGTGTTTCTAATTTGTTGTCGTCCTTAAAAAAACATTTTAAATTGTCTCTTTTATCAGGAGATAATGATGCTGAAGTAAAAAATGTAGAAGCGTTATTAGGTGCAGATAGTGAAATTTTATTTAATCAAAGTCCTACGCAAAAATTAGAACATATCAAATATTTACAAAACGCTTTGCACCATGAAGTAATGATGATAGGTGACGGATTAAACGATGCAGGTGCACTTAAACAAAGCGCTGTAGGGATTGCAGTAGCAGATGCTAAAAATTCTTTTACACCTTCTTCAGACGCTATCATCGATGCCAACAAATTAACTAATTTGGATACATTTATTCAATTTATTAAACAAGGTAAATATATCATATTCGCCACCTTTAGTATCTCTGCTATTTATAATATTATAGGATTGTTTTTTGCCGTACAAGGTACTTTATCTCCTGTAATAGCAGCCATATTAATGCCTTGTAGCTCTATCAGTATTATTTTATTAACCTATGGATTAACCGAAGTTTCGGCTAAGCACTATAAATTAAATCGAGATTAAAATGACGGTAATAATTCTTTTATTGATTGTAAGTATACTCATAGCAGGAGGTTTTTTAATAGCCTTTTTATGGAGTGTAAACGATGGACAGTTTGACGATGATATAAGCCCAGCACAAAGAATCTTATTTGATAATAAAAAAACTAACACAAAATAAATCCAATTTTTATGAACCAAGAAAAATTCTTTTACGACAACAAAATCCCAAAAGCATTTGCGATAGCATGTATTTTTTGGGGTGTAGTAGGAATGTTATTAGGAGTGATTGCCGCTTTTCAATTAGCATTTCCTATTCTAAATTTTAGTGATTATTTTCCATACTTAGCATTTGGTCGTTTAAGACCTGTGCATACCAATGCGGTTATTTTTGCCTTTGTTGGAAATGGAATTTTCACAGGAGTTTATTATGCAGTTCCTCGTTTACTTAAAACGCCTATGTGGAATAAAGCATTGAGCTTAATACACTTTTGGGGTTGGCAGTTTATTATCGTATGTGCTGCCGTTACTTTATTATTAGGCTTCACTACTGGTAAAGAATACGCAGAACTAGAATGGCCAATTGATATATTAATTACATTGGTTTGGGTGGTGTTTGGAATTAATTTATTTGGAACCATATTCACACGTAGAGAGCGTCATTTATATGTTGCTATATGGTTTTTCATTGCTTCATGGGTAACGGTAGCTATGTTGCATATTGTAAATTCTTTCGAATTTCCAGTATCATTTATGAAAAGTTATTCTTGGTATGCAGGTGTACAAGATGCACTTGTACAATGGTGGTATGGACATAATGCAGTAGCATTTTTCTTAACTACACCTTATCTAGGTTTAATGTATTATTTCTTACCTAAAGCAGCAGATCGTCCAGTATATTCTTATAGATTGAGTATCGTTCACTTTTGGAGTTTAATCTTTTTATACATCTGGGCTGGTCCACACCATTTATTATATACAGCATTACCAGATTGGGCGCAGTCTTTAGGTACAGCCTTTTCAATTATGTTAATCCTACCTAGTTGGGGAGGTATGTTAAATGGTTTATTTACTTTAAGAGGAGCTTGGGATAAAGTAAGAGAGGACCCAGTGTTGAAGTTTTTTGTGGTAGCTGTTACATGCTATGGTATGAGTACGTTTGAAGGACCCATGTTATCTTTGAAAAATGTAAATGCTATTTCACATTATAGCGATTGGACAGTTGCTCACGTACACATTGGTGCATTAGGATGGAATGGTTTTTTAACCTTTGGTATGATGTATTGGTTAATACCTAGATTATTTGATACAAAATTATATTCAAAAAAATTAGCCTCTGCACACTTCTGGATTGGAACATTAGGTATTATGTTATATGCTATACCAATGTATTGGAGTGCGTTTCGTTCTTATTTCATGATGAAAGCATTTACTCCTGAAGGACAATTACAATATAAATTTATTGATATCGTACAAACAGTCGTTCCTTTTTATACAATTAGAGCTATTGGTGGTACCATCTTTTTGATTGGCGTATTTATTATGGTATATAACCTTATTAAAACAGCTAAAGCAGGTAAATTTTTAGCTTCTGAAGAAGCAAATGCTCCAGTGTTGGCTAAAGAATATGTAGCACCTGCCAATTCAATTTGGCATAGCTTAATTGAAAGAAGACCTTTATTATTATTAGTATTAAGTCTTATCATGGTAGGAATAGGAGGTTTAGTGGAGTTGGTTCCAACCTTCTTAGTGAAAAGCAATATACCAACTATAGCTTCTGTTAAACCTTATACACCACTTGAATTACAAGGAAGAGATATTTATATCAGAGAAGGTTGCTATAATTGCCATTCACAAATGATTCGTCCATTTAGATACGAGGTTGCTCGATATGGAGAATATTCTAAAGCTGGAGAGTTTGTTTATGATCACCCTTTCCAATGGGGAAGTAAACGTACAGGACCAGATTTAGCTAGAATTGGAGGAAAGTATAATAACGTTTGGCATTTCAATCATATGTTATCACCAAGCTCAATGGAGTCGGCTACTATTATGCCTTCTTATCCAAGTTTGTATGAAAATACAATTGATAAAGCGAGTACCAATTCTAAAATTCATGTGATGCGTAAAATGGGTGTTCCATATCCAGAAGGATATGAGGCAATCGCTAATCAGGATTTAGAAAAACAAGCAAACGAAATTGTAACTGATTTAGTGAGTACTGATAAACATATAAAAATTTCGAGCGACAAAGAAATTATTGCTTTGATTGCATACTTACAACGTGTAGGACGAGATATTAAATTAGAAGAAAAAACAAATAAATAAGATATGAAATTTTCAACGTATTTAACCCATATAGCTGGTGTAAAAATTTATCCAATAATTTCTTTACTCATTTTTGTTGTCTTTTTTGTACTCGTGGTTTTTTGGATGTACAGATTAGATAAAAATGAAATTGCTAGAATAGAGAATTTACCATTTGATGACCAAAAAAATTAATACAATGACAACGATTAATTATAAAAAAAGTACCCTTTTAGTATTAGCACTTTCTCTTCCTTTCTTGATGAAGGCTGCAGATAATGGTGCGACAGCGGCTGCCTCTCCATTTGAGTTGGATATCAATATCATTCTAATGTGTATAGCCGTATTGCTGCTGATTCCTTTTTATTATACCAGTAAAACTTTTTTGTTTGCTGCTAAAGATTTTTTTAATAAAAAAATGAAAGGAAATGAAAGCACTAAAACCATTATAAGTATTTTAATATTTTGTCTATTAACTACAGTTGCATCTGCTCAAAATGTAGCTGCTGATGCTGTAGCATCCAAACCAGATTTCCTTTCTTCTCCTAAAAACTTTTTGACCATATTATTATTAGCTACAATTTTTCTGGAGTTTCTTTTTATCATTTATTTTTCTTGGAAAACAACGAAGTTTTTAAATCCGGAAGCTCTTAGAGAAGCTTCACCAGAAGCAGAAACAGAAAGCACTTTTGAAACTTTTTGGAATAAAATAAATAGTTTTAAAGCTAAAGGAGAAGAAGATACCATTGATACAGGACATAACTATGATGGTATTCGCGAATTAGACAATGTTACTCCGCCTTGGTTTATTACCGCTTTTGCATTATCAATCATTTTTGCAGCAGTATATTTATACATATATCATATTGCTGAATCTGCTCCTCTTCAAATAGAAGAATACAATATTGAAATGGCTAATGCAGATGCTGAAAAAGCAAAACTAAACCCAGCAAATGAAAAAATTATTACAGCTGAAACTGTAACGATGCTTGGTGCAGCGGATATAGCAAAAGGTAAAATGTTATTTACAGCCAATTGCGTTTCTTGTCATGGTGCAAATGCAGCAAGTATGCCAGGTGGTGTTGGTCCAAACTTAACGGATGAATATTGGATTCATGGTGGAAGTATTGCCAATGTGTTTTCTTCTATTACAAATGGTTGGCCTGAAAAAGGAATGATCTCTTGGAAATCACAATTGTCATCAATGCAAATTGCACAAATTGCAAGTTATGTGAAGTCTACTAAAGGAACAGTACAAACGGGAGGCAAAGAATCTCAGGGTGAAATTTATATAGAAGAATCAACATCAGTAGTAAAAGATTCTATGGTAACCACAATAGATACTACAGCTAAAGTAAAATAATATTTAGGCGTATTTAAGAAATTAGACATAGTGAAAGAGAATGATTTATTACATGCAAATACTTACAGAGATAGAGTAAGTACCGTTACAGAAAAAGGAGGAAGAAATTGGGTATATGCATTAAAACCTTTCGGTAAATGGTATAACTATAGAAAAATATTAGCATACACATATCTAGCAGTTTTCTTTATACTTCCATTTATTAAAGTAAATGGAATGCCTTTTATGATGATTAATGTGCCTAATGGAAAATTTATTTTATTTTCAAAGATTTTCTGGCCTCAAGACTTTTTCATCTTTGCCATCGCCATGGTGACGTTTATTATTTTTATTGTACTATTCACTGTTGTATTTGGTCGATTGTTTTGTGGATGGGTATGCCCTCAAACGGTTTTTATGGAGTTTGTGTTTCGTCCTATAGAATGGCTGATAGAAGGTATTCCAACACAACAAAAAAATTTGAACGAATCGGAATGGAACTTCACTAAAATATATAAAAAAGCTTTAAAGCATTTTATTTATTTTATGATTTCTTTTGTTATCGCTAACACCTTTTTATCTTATATCTTAGGTTTAGATGAATTAATAAAAATCATTGAAGAGCCCATCAGTCAACACCTATCATTACTTTTTGGTTTAATATTTTTTACCTATTTATTTTACGCAGTTTTTGCATTTGTTCGCGATTTGGTTTGTACAACCGTTTGTCCCTATGGTAGATTGCAAGGGGTAATGTTTGATAAAGACACCATGCAAATAGCCTATGATTATAAAAGAGGTGAGCCAAGAGGGAAATTTAAAAAACATGCAGAACGTAGTGATGGCGACTGTATAAATTGTTTAAAATGTGTGCAAGTATGCCCTACAGGTATCGATATTAGAAATGGATTACAAATGGAATGTGTAGGTTGTACGGCTTGTATAGATGCTTGTGACGACATGATGGAATCTATTAATTTTAAAACAGGCTTAATCAGATATGCTTCAGAAAACGAAATAAGTACAGGAGAAAAATTTCATTTTAATGCACGAATGAAAGCATACACTACTTTATTAAGTGTATTGCTTTTAGTGATGATGATTTTAGTTGGTACTCGTCATTCGGTAGATACTTATATTTCTAGGGTAAATGGACAATTGTATCAAGAACAACCTAATAATAAAATCAGTAATGTGTTTGAAGCTAAAATTATTAATAAGACGAAATCGACCATACCGGTAAGCTTGAAAGTTGAAAATCTTGATGCAGAAATTAAATTGATTGGTGCTCCACAAATGATATTAAAAGGAGAAGCGATAAATAAATTTACTTTCTTTTTAGAAGTACCACACAATGAAATTAAAAAAAGAAGTACCACGATAAAGATTGGAGTATATAAAGGCAAAGAAAAAATTCAAACGGTTAGCACCAAGTTTTTAGGACCATTTATGTAGTTTTTTTATTAGTAAACATTTAAATCTATTAAGTATGAATTGGGGATATAAAATATTAATTGTTATTATCGTTTTTATAGTTGGAATGTTAGGAATGGTTGGTTTAGCATTTAAACAAAACAACGAAATGATAGATGCAAATTATTATGATAAAGAAATAGCTTATCAATCATTGATAGATGCTTCTAATAATTTAAACCATGTTTCTAAAGATTCTATTTTGATTTTAAATGACCAGGAAGTGATTTGTAGCATTCCTATGCAATTAAATAATCAATTTAAAACAGGCACGATTGAATTTCTTAAGTCGGATGATATGTCAAAAGACCAAACGATTAAATTTGTACCTAATGAAAAAGGATTGTTTATGATGCCTAAAACTAAATTTTCGAAAGGAGCATATAAAGCCCGAATTCATTGGATAAACGAAAGCACAAGTTATTACAAAGAACAAACGATAATCATTAAGTGATTCAAGAGCTATTATTGGTCATATTTTCAGGCTTCTCTATAGGGATCATAGGAAGTTTTCATTGTATTGGTATGTGTGGCCCTATTGCCCTTTCATTGCCTGTCAACCAATATACAGCAAGCAAAAAAATACTTAGCATTTTATTATATAATTTAGGTAGAGCAACTACCTATGCTCTCTTAGGTATTATTTTTGGGATTCTTGGTCAAAGCTTTGAATTATTTAAATTGCAACAATATACTTCCATCTTTGCAGGAGTTTTTATATTATGGATTGTTTTATTCTCTTCTAAAAAAGCACTTCAAATACCTTATATATCAAGGTTTTCAATTAAAATAAAAACAAGCTTAGCGAATGTGTTGCGAAGCGAAAAAACAAGTTTTTCTTATTTTACTATTGGCATACTCAATGGTTTTTTACCCTGCGGTTTAGTTTATGTAGCTATTGCCGCAGCCGTAGCAACAGGATTTATCTATAAAAGCGCTTGGCTAATGTTTGCATTTGGGTTAGGCACTATGCCTCTGATGATACTTACCATGTCTTTTGGCAAATACATTTCATCTAACCTTAAAAACAAAATGAATAGCATCAGTCCTTATTTAATTATGCTCGTTGCAGTTCTTCTTATATTACGTGGATTAAACTTAGGAATTCCTTATATTTCTCCAAAAGAAGTAGGCACACAAAAAACATGTTGTCATAGTTAAGGATCATCTAACAGCTAAAAATAGTTATTGAAAGAATACACATAAAAAACCCATCTATCAGATGGGTTTTTTTATGAATTTCAGTTTGCTTATCCAAAAACATTTTTCATTTTCTCAAAAAAACTTTTTTCAGATTTATCTGGTGCGGGTTGAAAGTTTTTAGAAGCATTTAATTTTTCTAATGTTTTCTTTTCCTCATCACTAAGATGTTTTGGTACCCAAATATTAATATAGATTAATTGATCTCCTTTATGATATGAATTCACCGCAGGAAATCCTTTTCCTTGTAAACGTAATACCTTACCAGGTTGTGTGCCAGCGGGTATTTTCACTTTAGCTTTTCCATCTATAGTAGGTACTTCTACAGAAGTGCCCAAAGCAGCATCTGAAAAAGAAATATATAAAGGATAAATAACATTATCATTATCACGGATTAATTCTGTATGCTTTTCTTCTTCAATAGCAATAATTAAATCTCCTGGAGCGCCTCCTCTTTGGCCAGCATTTCCTTTACCACTCATGCTTAATTGCATACCTGCAGAAACACCCGCAGGAATATCTACAGTGATAGTTTCTTCGCCATATACAGAGCCATTTCCATTACAACTTCCACATTTTGCACTAATCGTTTGACCTTCGCCATTACAGGTAGGACATGTAGTAGTAGTTTGCATTTGACCTAAAAAAGTATTCGTAATTTTACGTACAGCTCCAGAACCTCCACAGGTATTACATTTATGAAAAGAGCTTGCATCTTTTGCTCCTAATCCATTACAAGTACCACAAGCAACATTTTTCTTTACTTTAATAATTTTTTGAACACCATTAGCAATATCTTTTAAAGTAAGAGTTACTTTAACGCGTAAATTTGAACCTCGAACCCCTCTATTTCTAGTACCTCCACGGCTTCTTCCTCCACCAAAAAACGATTCAAAAGGATCTCCCCCTCCAGCACCACCACCAAAAATATCGCCGAAATGACTAAAAATATCATCCATATTCATCCCACCACCATTAAAGCCACCATTTGCATCAAATGCCTGATGCCCATATTGATCGTATTTTGCTTTTTTATCGGCATTCCCTAATACATCATAAGCTTCAGCCGCTTCTTTAAATTTGTCTTCAGATTCTTTATTATCTGGATTTCTATCAGGATGGAATTTTAAAGCCGTTTTTCTATATGCTTTTTTAATTTCTTCTGCCGAAGCATTTCTGCTTACACCTAAAACCTCATAATAGTCTTTCTTTGCCATCTTTTATTTTTTATTACTTCTAGCTAAGCTTGATTTAATTTTTATTTAATTACTTTCCTACAACTACTTTAGCGTATCGAACTATTTTTTCATTCAGGTAATAACCTTTCTCAACTTGGTCAATTACTTTTCCTTTCATCTCCTCATTTGGAGCAGGAATTTCAGTTATAGCTTCGTGTTTTTCAACATCAAAAATTTCTCCTATTGCATCAAATCCCTTCAAGCCTTTGTTTTCAAGGGTACTCACAAATTTAGTATACACCAATTCTAAACCGGCTTTGATACTTTCGATGTCTTGCGACTCTTTAAAGGCTTTCATAGCTCTTTCCATGTCGTCTGCCACTGGAATCAATGCTGACATTATTTCCTTTCCAGCACTTTGTATCGTGTCGTTTCTCTCACGTGCACTTCTTTTTTTATAATTATCAAAATCAGAAAAAAGTCGTAAATATTTATCTTTTTGTTCTTCTACCTGTTTTTCTAATAATGCAATCTTTTCTACCAAAGGGTTGCTCTCGTTTGTAGTTGTCGAATTGTCTTCAGTGTTAACGGTTGATTCATTACCATTGTTTTCTGCAGAATCTCTAATCTCTTCATTCATACCTATAAAATTCTTTATTTTATTAATCATTTTGCACATACTTTAGCAAATAATAAGCCAAGCCAATTCAGCGACATTATGGCATAAAAAAGCCCCATTTACATGGGGCATATAATTTATTTTAAGGCTTTATGTTTGCACAACAACTCATCAAATCCAGGTCTTGAAGCAAAAGATTCTATATCAAAACGCTTATTTAAAATCAAGCGATTTTTGGGTTGATATAAAAAGATATAAGGGATTTCATCATGAACTATTTTTTGAAATTCAAAAAAATAGGCCTCACGTTTAGTTTCATCTAATTCTGTTCGTAATGCATCAATAACTGCATCGCTTTTTTGATTACCAAAGCCCACATAATTACTTCCGCCATTACTATATGATTTGGTATGCCAAATTTGTATAGGATCATCATTAATAGGATCTCCAACCCATCCGCCAATCATTAAATCAAAATTATGCTTTTTAGTTTCGTCAATAAAAACAGTCCATTCCTTAACAACAGGATTAATATCAATGCCGGCTAGCTTTGCTCTTTCTTTCACTAATAAAGCAATTTTTTCACGCGTATCATTTCCTTTATTAAACTTCATGTTGAACGACAAACTGGTTTTGCTACCATTAATTACTTTATCTCTGATACCATCACCATCAGTATCTATCCATCCTGCAGCAGTTAGCAGTTGTTTCGCTTTTTCTATATCAAATGCATAAGCAGTTAAAGACTTATCATAATATTTTTTAGCAGGTTGGATAGGTCCATTCATCGGGTCGCCTAAATCATACAATAAGGAATGAATAATTTGTTTCACATCTACACAATGTGCCAAGGCTTTACGAACATTTAGGTCGGCCAAGCGCTCATCTTTACAATTAATTCCAATGTATACATAAGATAATTCCATAGGTGTTGCAAATTCAAATTGTTTTTTCATTTGCTCATCTTGCATATCCGTAATATATGTTTTAGGACTCATCCCGTGTACAATATCTATACTATTATTTCTTAAAGAGGAATTTACAGAAGCCCAATCATTAATAATTTCATAGGTAATTTTATCTGGATAAGCTTTAAATCCTGCTTTATCACCCCACCAATCCTTTTTTCTAGATAATATAATTCGTTGAGAGGTAACCCACGATTCAAATTTATATGGACCATTCCCTACAACCCCTTCTTTTTCTCGCTGATACTTTTCACTATTAAATTCTTTTGCAAAATTTTGATGCACTTCACTGCTCTTAAATCCAGCAAAGTTTTTTTCATTATTAATTTCTTTTACTGTGATATTTTTCATTAAACCTTTAGGGTCGAAGTGCTTTTCTTGAATCACAAATATAGAACCAGATACAAATGCAGCTAAATAATACTTAATGGGTGTAAAGACAGTAAACTTTCTTGGATTACTTGGATCTATTTGAACTTCTTTGATAAATTCAATAGTGGTTCTACCTTGTTCATTATCTACTAAAGGATGTAATAATGTTTTGTATGTAAAGTCTACATCACTTGCTAATACAGGCGATCCATCATCCCATTTAGCATCTGGACGAATTTCAAAAGTGATAGCCAATCCACCTTTATATGCACCTTCTGTAATTTCAGTTACTGTAGGTAAAGCTACAGCTAGCTCAGGGGTCATGTTCATCGTTTTTTTATCTACATCTATTAACTTCATAAAAATCATATCTTCAATATAGGTGGCATCTGCACTTGTAGAAGTAGAAGGATTTAACTTGTCTGGATCTGATAAATCATGAACCACTAATTCGTTTTTGCCAAATTCTGTATTGCTTTTTTTGTTCCCACAATGACATCCACTTAGAATAAATAATGTTACGATTAACGTAGAATAAAAATAATTTTTTAACATCATAGATTATGATTAAATAAGAAATAATAAAAATTAAAGATAGGCTGTTTTTAGCTCAATTTATTATGCCATACATAAGATAAACGATCGAAAAATTTAGATATCAAACGTTTTTTAGATGTAATGATTTCAGCTTGACCTTGCATATCAATTTGCATATCAATTTTTTTGTGATACGAAGTGGTGCCATTATTAATTAACTCAGCTTCTACTATGTATTTGCCATCCACAGGAACTGTAGAAATATTAGTAATACGAGCTTCTAAAGTACCATATTCTTGATATGGATAATTATCTAGTTTTACTAAAACAACCTGACCTGTTTTTACTTTCCCTGCATTCGTTGTAAGTAAATTCATTTTTGCAGTATAGTTTGCTTTTTCTTTTAATACCGAAAAAATTACTTTCCCTGCTTCAACAAATTGATTTTCATTTCTAATATTTCCTAATGAAACATGTCCTTTACAAGGCGAACTAAGTAAATAACTATTTTTCCATAATTGAATTTTACTTTTCATGTTATTAATATTATCAGACAAGGCTAATTCTTTGCTTAATTGAGTAGAATTATCGGTATTAATAACTTCTTTTTGTTGTTGTTGTATACTAATCAAACTCATATTACCGCTTGATATATTAGCCGACAATCCTTCCACTTGATTGTTTAACGCATTTACATGAGATTGAGATTCTTGATATTCTCTATTAGATATAATTCCTTTATTGAATAATACAGCGTCATTTTTTAATTTAGATTGTGCAGCAGCTAATTCGGATAATAAATTGTTTAATTGATTTTTATATGTATTATTTAAAGCTTTTTGATAGTTGGTGTTTTCATTTAATTTCGAAATTTGAAAACTTTTAAAATTGGTACCATTATACAATTTAATTTCTTCTATAGCATTTAAAAACTGAGAATAATCATTTTGTATTTCGCCCATTTGTAAACTTTTATCAAAACGGATTTGCTCTACATTTTTTAAAATGGTAGTACTTGATAGAATTTTTTCAACAGCTAGTATATCATTGTAATTAGCCGTGTTTTCAATAACAGCTAAGATTTGTAAACTATCTACATTATCATTGTCTTTAACTAATAACTTGACTAGTTTTCCACTTGTTTTCACAACTATAGGCGTTGGAGGAATATTTGTAGTTATTAGTACAGGAGCACTTACTACATCAGGATATTTAATAAAGTAACTAAAAAGTAGAATACCTATTAAAATCAATAGGATGACAAATGAACCATACTGTACCAACCAACCTGGTGGTCTACCAATTAAGTCTTGAATTTCATTACTTCGTAAGTGAATCTTTGTTTTTTGCTCTTCCAATATTATTGATTTAAATGCACACCAAAGCTATTTATAATAATTGTAAGTAAATCAAAGCCTCTGATAATCTTCTTAACAAACTAGCGTGTATTGCAGTATAATCAATACACTAATCTAGTTTCCGTTTGATACTACAACCAACAGGTTTCGTTTCTGAAGGATTGATTTTTGTTTCTGCAACTAATGCAGTTATGGCGTCGATTAAATAAGATTCTTTTACTTCCGCGGCATTTTCATAATTATCATCAATAGCTCCTTTATAAACTAAATTGTATGATTTATTAAAAAGAAAGACATGTGGAGTTGTTTTGGCTCCAAATGAATTTGCCATTACGGAGTTTTTATCTAATAAATAGGGCCAAGTATATTTATTATCGGTAGCTTTTTTTTGCATCAATTCATAACTATCATCTCCCTCTCGTTTCATTTCATTCGAATTAATCATCACCATACCGATATTAAATCTATCACACATGCTTTTAATCAAAGGATAACGACCTTCCCATTTCAATACAAAAGGACAAGTATTGCTTGAAAAGATCACTAATAATCCATTGCTTTTGGCATGGCTGATTAAATCGCTTTCTTTTCCATCAACACCTTTCATCAAGCCTTTGCCCGAAGGAATTTTGCTACCTATGGCAATGGTGGGAAATTTTTCGGTTTCGGTGTTATTGCCCTGAAAGCTATATAAGCCCAAAGAAAGAAATAAGAAACTAATACTTAGAATATAAAAAATTGATTTTTTCATTTGATATTTGAATTAAGTTTTAAAAATAGATAAATTATAAATGAAACGACTAAATAACTAAAGCGTTTTATTCTTAAATTGTTTAATATTCGTTGAATTCATTTAACTTTGGTTTTTATATAAAAAGAGCTTTACCTAAATGAAATATTTCTTCTTACTAATTACTTGTATTTCTTTCTCCTATTTCTTAGTGTCGTGCAACGATACGGCTGTGTACGACGAATATAAAAACATCAAAAACAATTCGTGGGATTATAGCGATTCGTTAAAATATGAAGTAGATATTAAAGATACAGCTACACATTATAGTTTATTTGTGAATGTGCGACATAATTTTTATTTCGATTGGAGAAATGTTTGGGTAAAAATAATAACGGTTTATCCAAACAATAAAATGGAAGTAAGCTCCGTGAATTTGCCTTTAAGCGAATCTGATGGTAAATGGTTTGGCAAGTGTAGTGGCGACATATGTGATATAAGAATTGGTATACAACAAAATGCAGTTTTTCCTCAAGTGGGCAAATACAAATTTATTATTGTTCAAGATATGCGACAAAATCCCTTGCCTAAAATTATGGATGTAGGATTGAGAGTGGAGAAGTATAAGGTTACTAAAGCACAATAAGTTTAAATTTAATCATGCAATACATCGTCTATGCCATACCTGCTTTCTTTCTGCTGATAGGCGTAGAATTGCTCATTGACAAACTAAAAAAATCCGGCTATTATAAATTAAACGACACGGTTACAAATATTAATTTGGGCATAGGGTCACAATTAGTAGGGGTTTTTATAAAAGGATTAACATTAGGAGCTTACATCTATATCTACGAACATTTTCGATTTATACAAGAAATTCCTAACCAGGCACTCACCTTTATTTTACTCTTTATAGGAGTCGATTTTTTTTATTATTGGTTTCATCGATTGGCACACGAAATTGGCGTTTTATGGGGTTCACATGTAGTACATCATCAAAGTGAAGAATATAATTTTTCCGTTGCACTTCGTCAAAGTTGGTCGCAAGGATTCTTCTCTTGGATCTTTTATATTCCTTTGGCATTTATAGGATTTAAGCCCGAAATGTTCGTCTTAGTAAGTGCTTTACAAACACTTTATCAGTTTTGGATTCACACAAAATTGATTCGTAAATTACCAAAACCTTTTGAATATCTTTTTAATACTCCTTCTCATCATCGTGTGCATCATGGACAAAATCCATTGTATATTGATAGAAATCATGGAGGGACTCTTATTGTTTTCGATAGAATGTTTGGTACTTTTCAAGAAGAACTAGAACCGCTTGTTTACGGCATAACCAAACCTGCCAATAGTTGGAATCCTATAGGGCTTAATGTCGATTATTGGAAAGATTGGTTTACTCATTTTGTACAAGCAAATGGTTGGATTAATAAATTAAAAACGATTTATAAAGCTCCAGGTTGGACAGATAAAGAGATAAAAACGCCTACATTTTCATCAGCAAACATTCACAAATTTGATGTTTCTTTAAGCAAACAAATCAATGCGTATGTATTATTTCAATTTGTTGTTTTGTTGTTATTAAGCTCATTATTATTGAATATTATTGGCGATCAATCCTTACATATAGAGCTATATCAAAAAGCATTCATAGCCTTGTATATGATATTTTGTTTATTTGCTATTGGTGCTATATTAGAAAATAAATCTTGGTCGAAAATTATTGAAGTGATACGCTTAATAATATTTCCAATATTTATGTATTATGTGATTGTATTAGCTCAATTACATCTAAATCTTCAACTGATAAGTATTGTTAGTTCGTTTTTTGCATTGCTCTCAATAACCTATTATTACTGGTCTGCAAAGAATCCTAACAAATTATAATTGCTATTGTTTTTTGTTTAATTGTTTATATCTATGGCAGGTACAAAGATGATCGTTCACCATTCCTGCCGCTTGCATAAAGGCATAACAAATAGTTGAACCTACAAATTTAAACCCTTCTTTTTTTAAAGCTTTTGACATCGCATCACTTTCAGCTGATATAGCAGGTATTTCGGAGTGTGATTGAATTTGGTTTTGTATTACTTCATGATTGGTGAATTGCCAAATATAATTACTAAATGAGCCATGCTCTTTTTGTAATCGTAAAAAATGTATTGCATTAGTTACAGTAGCTCTAATTTTTAATTGGTTTCGTATTATGCCAGCATCCAGCATCAATGCTTGAATTTTTGCTTCTTCATACTTCGCAATTTTCTTCGCATTAAATTGATCAAATGCTTTTTTAAAATGTTCTCTTTTGTATAAAATCGTTTTCCAACTCAATCCTGCTTGAAAACTATCTAACACGATAAATTCAAATAATTTTGCATCATCATATACTGGAGTGCCCCACTCTTCGTCGTGATAGGTTATCATTAAAGGATCTTGTCCTGGCCACATACAGCCACTAGTAGTTTTTGTTTTCATATTTATTTCAAAAATAAGCATAAAAAAAACTCCTTCCCATAAATGAAAAAGAGTTTCCTTAATAAAGCCAATTATTAATAATGCCTAGATATTCCTAAAAATATCTAAAGACCATTTTTTATTGTTTGTAAATTCTTTTGGTGATTTTTGCATCTCCTACATAAATATTTACTAAATACATTCCTGAAGATAAACCAGACAAATCAATATCTAAATTTTCTTCAGTAGTTTTTTTATAATATACATTACCAATTAAATTAGTGATTTCTACTCGTGCAGATTCTGAATTATTTATATCTACACTCAAATTAGTAATGACTAATGAAGGATATACTTTGCAATCTATTGATTTTGTAAAACTAGTGATTTCGTTTTGTTGAGGATCTGTAGCTTCTGCGGCTGCATATGTCAAATTACCTATAAAGAATAAGGCTATTAGTAAAAAGAGTCTTGCTTTCATAATATTCTGTTTTTTTGGACGTTATTACTTAATTAAAACGTATCAAAAATTCTCGTTAATGTTGAATTTTGAAAGTAGATTCTTTATCTATAGGCACTAATATTTTTAATAATTAAATAACTTGTCTGTAAATATATATTCTTTTTTTCGAAATTGCAAGTAATAAATGGCTTTTTGTAGCCCAAAACGACCAAGATTTATGTTTTTTATGTTTTTTTCACAAAATATCTTAGCTCCATATTCGTTGTATAGTGTTATTTCAAAGGGCTCTTCAGGTGTGTTTAATATGCTTAAATCTTGATTATCAGCAGAATAAAAGAAAGAAAAAGGATTTTCCAAAGGAGAAACAATAGCTAAATTGCTTTGAACATAAAAACTACCTATCATTGCTAAATCTGCCTTACATTGATAATTGTGAGTTCCTAAGACAGTTGGTATATATCGATAGAGATTTTCAGTATCAGAGCTAAATGAATCCGCTCCTGCAGGCAAAATGGTAGACTGAAGAGGAAGCAGAGATAATGGTCCATTAAATTCTACAGTATCACCTAAATTAATAATCATCGCGTTTGGTAAATAATTATGCCCATAATGTGTTCCAAAATGAACTACATATACTGTCGCATGAATCTTACAAAGGCATACAAATAAAGATAAGAGTAAATAAATCTTTCTCATTCTTATGTAAAACTAACAAATCTGCTTAATTTCGATAAAATATTTTCTATGTTTCAAAATTATTTTACCGTATTTGTTTTATGCTGGATAGCCTTTGCAATTATCACTTTTATATCTCTATTCTTCATTAAACAACCCTACGGAAGACATAGTACATCCACTTTTGGTAAAATGATAGATAATCAACTTGGTTGGATTATCATGGAATTGCCATCACCGATTGTTTTTGCATATTTTTTTTTCACAGGAACAGCCACATTAACTTCTATACATTATTTGTTGTTTAGTTTATATATGATTCATTACATCAATAGAAGTATTATTTTCCCATTACGTATTCGTACTAAAAACAAAAAAATGCCTTTAATAATAGCCTTATCTGCTATATTTTTTAATTTGGTGAATGGATTTGTAAATGGTTATTATTTGGGAAATAATGCTATTACAAAAGAACCAATCATATTCATCGTTTTTGGATTTATCTTATTCGTCATAGGCTTCTATATCAACAATAAATCAGATCATATATTATTACATTTAAGAGGTAAAGACGAAACGGGGTATAAAATTCCAAAAGGATTTTTATTTGAAAAAGTTACATCGCCAAATTATTTTGGTGAAATTTTAGAATGGTTAGGGTTTTGTATAATGAATATCCATATTGCCTCTATCTCATTTTTAGTATGGACTTTGGCCAATCTAATTCCCAGAGCTAGAGATCACCATCAGTGGTATAAAGACAAGTTTGAGAACTATCCAACAGACAGAAAAAGAATATTCCCTTATATATATTAAACTAGCAATGATTAGGATTATTACCGTTTATACAGGCATTAAATTCTATTGGATCGTGTGAGCAAATGAATCGTACTTGATCTTTACTAGCGTTGTAAAATTGTTGTAATCGGTTTTGATTCTTTCTTCGGTCATCACTATTAAAATCGATAAAATATTGTATAAGCCTAATTCCAAAAGGCGTTTCGCTAGGATTTTTTTTAATCGTATCTCTGTGATAGTAAGCGTCTCCACAATGAAACAACCACCCCTTATCCGTCAATATAGCTACTCCACAATGTCCTGATGTATGCCCACGCAAAGGAACCAATAAGATTTCTTCGTTTTTATCTAAGATGTTTGATTTGTTGAATCCGTTCCATTTTTCACCATAAATATCATGTATACACCAGTTTGTTTCATGTTTAAATTGTTGTAAGCTATAGCCAGGCAATGGGTTTTCGTTATTATATACATTATCATATTCGTAGCGTAAAATATGAATTTTAGCCTTCGGAAAATCGCTTAAGCCTCCTGCGTGGTCTGCATGAAGATGAGTTAAAACAATATGTTTAATATCTGAAGCTACATAACCCATTTTTTGAATTTGAGATAATGCCGTTTCTTGCATTTCTAATTTAGGTTTCACAAAGCTGCGAAAAGTTTTATCTAATCTTTTTTTAGGGTATTCAATATCCTTTGTTCCTAATCCGGTATCAACCAACATTAATCCCTCAGGACTTTCAATAAGTAGACAGTGGCAAACCATTTGACCAATTAGTGGATTGAGTGTTGCGCAGTTTAAATGATGTATTTTTAAAGGCATTTGTAAATATAAAGAAAATAATAAAACTAGGGAATACTTCTCTTAAAACTTACTTTGTTTTCAATTGTTCAATCATTATTTTTTTAAACTCGCGTTCTGCTTGTTTAAGTTTAATTAGTTTTTTGGCAGAGATTATTAATAGAAACTTATCAGCAAATTTTTTATTAATCGCATATCGTTGGTTTTCCAATTCAAGCTCTTTATAAATAAATTGTTTGGCTTCTGTTTCGCTCATCTGATCAATGGTTTTTCCTATCGCTTTGAGAGGACGCTCTAGATTATCCAGTTCGGTATGATACTCATTGTAAACAGGCCAAAACTTTTGAGCTTCTTCAGGCGTTAAATTCATTTGTGAAGTAATATAAGCGTTTCGCATAGCTTCTATTTTCTCTTTTCGTTGAGAAGGATTGGTGGATTGTGCTTGTGCTATTACAACGTATATAAATAATAGACTTACTAAGATTGTATTTTTCATTTTATATATTTATTTCTGTGTTATCTAATTCTATCCAATCGTCTAAAAGTTGTTTTTTTTCTTCTTCTGTTAGATCGTTACTTGATTTATAAATAGGCAATTTTAAACTATTGCTTTGCTTAATCAACTCTTCTTCATTTATCTCATCCATATGATTAATTAAATAGATTTCAATTTCAGCGTCCTCTATTTTACTTAATTGACTTCTTACTTCTTTTTCACTTAAACCTGGAGCAGTATTTTGTGTTAATTGAAACCAAAAAAAACTAAAGAAACACAAAGCAAATATAGCAGCAATGAATAATGGCTTAAAAAAAGGAATAATCGAAGTATTAGAAGTGATTTGCGGATGGTGAATCTTTTGTAACAATTCATTTTCAAAATTTTCAAAATAGGAATCGGGAACTAAAAAAGGATTTTTTTTAGATAAATTTTTGAAGGCCTCTATGTGGTCGTCTTCCATATTTTGATTATGATTTGCATCCATTTTCATTAGATAAGTATTAGGGTATTTGGTTTAATCTTTTTTTAAATATTCTTCTATTTTTTTAACTGCATGGTGAAAACTAGCTTTGAGAGCACCTACAGAGGTATTCAGTATTTGAGCCATTTCTTCATATTTTAATTCCTCATAGTATTTCATTGTAAAAACAATCCGTTGTTTGTCTGGTAATAATTGAATCGCTTTTTGAAATTTGATATCCGCTTCACCACCATCAAAATAAGGATCTGCTTTTAACTGGTTTTCAATCGACTGATTGTTAGATTCTTCATGGTCATTTAATAAAAACGAAAAAGTATAAACTTTTTTTTGTTTTCTAAGAAAAGTCATGGTTTCGTTATAAGCAATTTTATATAGCCAAGTAGATAATTGAGCTTCTTCTCTAAAAAGATCTATACCCGACCATGCTTTTAGAAACACATTTTGCAATATATCATGGGTGTCTTCATGTTGTAATACGATTCGACGTATTTGATAATATAGTTGTTGCTGATATTTTTTCACAAGTAAGGTAAAAGCCTTTTCTTTAGAGGCTTCTACACGAAACAGGGCTACTAACTCTTTATCAGTCATGTTATATATATATATGGACAATACGTTTAAATTCATAAACGTAAGAATAAAGAAGTAGTATATAAGCCTTATCTTATTTTCTGCTGATGGCTTTCATTGCGGCTTCTACCACGTTTTTGCTGTCTAAGCCATACTCAGTCATTAATTGATCGGGAGTACCACTTTGACCAAAAGCATCGTTAACAGCTACAAATTCAGCAGGACATGGATAATGTTGACTCAACAATTGTGATATCGTGGCCCCTAATCCACCCAGCTTTTGATGTTCTTCGGCAATAACTACACATTTTGTCTTACGAACAGAGTTTAAGACAGCCGTTTCATCTAAAGGTTTAATGGTATGTATATTTATTAATTCAACTTGAATGCCTTTTTCTTGTAATGCTTTAGTAGCTTCAATACTTTTCCAAACCATATGTCCGGTAGCTATAATGGTAACATCATTTCCTTCTTGCATTAAAATAGCTTTTCCAATTTCAAAACCTTCATTTAAAGGAGTAAAATTGGGCCATTTAGGTCTACCAAAACGTAAATAAACAGGACCCACATGATCTGCAATAGCAAGCGTAGCTAGCTTCGTTTGATTAAAATCACATGGATTTATAACGGTAAAGCCCGGTAACATTTGCATTAAACCAATATCTTCTAAAATTTGGTGAGTTGCACCATCTTCCCCTAAAGTTAGCCCCGCGTGAGAGCAGCATATTTTAACGTTTTTGCCAGAATAAGCCACAGATTGTCTAATTTGATCATACACTCTACCTGTACCGAAATTAGCAAAAGTTGTAGCAAAAGGAATTTTATCATCTATCGCTAAACCTGCTGAAATCCCTATCATATTCGCTTCAGCAATACCACATTGAATAAATCGATCTGGAAATTCTTTTTCAAATTCTTCTAATTTTAAAGAGCCAGTTAAATCTGCACAAAGAGCAATTACATTAGGATTTTTTCTACCTAATTCTACCATTGCTTCTCCAAATCCTGAACGGGTATCTTTTTGGTTTTGTTCTACGTATTTTTCCAGTGCCATATTTGTGTTTTTATAGGTTTTCTTGATCTATTGGTTTTACATTCACTTTAATTATTTTATTGTCAGCAGCTTCTATAATAGTATATACATAATCTCCAATACTCAACTCTTCATTCTGTTCAGGAATGGATTCATGTTCATATAATATATATCCATTAAGGGTTTCATAACTTTCTGATGAAGGAATATCTAAATGATATTTTTCATTTATTAAATCAATTTCCATATCACCTGAAAATACATAGGTGCCATTTTGAAGCGCGGTATCTGTTTGATCATCTACATCATGTTCATCTTCAATCTCTCCAAAAATCTCTTCGATTAAATCTTCTAAAGTAACAATACCCGCCGTTCCACCATATTCATCAATTACAATCGACATGTTTTTTCGGTCTTTGATAAATGTATATAATAAATCTCTAGCAGTACTAGTTTCTGCAACTGTCACTGTTTTACGAATTAATGGTTTAATGTCTGTTGGGTTTTTGAATAAATCTTGATGGTAGATATAACCTACAATATTATCAATCGAATTTTCGTAAACTAAGATTCTTGAATGTTGTGTTTCGATAAACTTCTTTTTCAATTCATCTACGCTACAATTGCTATTGACAGCCTCTACTTTCATTCGGTGAACCATGCATTCTCTAACTTTTACATCTTTTAGATAGAGGGCTTTTTCAAAAATTTCGGCATCAATTTCATTGTCTTCTTCTTTTGCTTCAATATCAACTGAACCACTTGATGCTTCTTTAATTAAGTATTCTAAATCTATAGCACTAAATTCTTCTTTATGCGATTCTAATTCTTTTCCTAAAAATATCTTCATAAACACCTTAGACGTTTTTACTAATACCCAGGTGAATGGATAAAGAATAGTATGTATAATTTTTAAGGGAATAGCAAAAAAGGATAGCGTTTTATCTGGGTTAATTCTAAAAAGTGCTTTCGGAAAAAACTCCCCTAAAAACAATACAAATGCAGTAGTAATAATAGTTTGAATGACTAATAATACAATACGATTATGAGGTAAGAGAGTAAAATTTTCGGGCACTAAAAAATTAGCCATGATACTACCGAAAATAATCACACAGATATTTAATCCAACTAAGAGAGTACTTACAAATTCGTGTCTGTGTTCATTGAAATCGGATAAAATTTTGCCAGAAGTACTGCCTTTGTTTTTGTCAAGCTCAATTCTTAATTTATTAGCCGATAAAAAAGCAATCTCAATTCCAGAGAAAAAAGCGATGACTAATAATACAATAATGCTTGAAAGGATGTAAATAAACATATAACAAAGATAATTAATTCAAACTTTTGTCTGACTTGTTTTTATCTACATCTTCGTCTCTTTTCTTCATTTTCTCAGTAAATTCTCTTTGAGATTTTAAGTTTCGCCACAAAAAAATACAAAGAATACCACAAACGATGGGCATATATACATGATTATCTACTTGCTTATTTTTAATCAAATTAAAAACAGCTACAAAAATAGATAGCGCAAAAGCGGTAATCCAAAGACGTTCAAATACAATTAACATTTTCATATTGATGATTTTTATTTATGGTAGATCACTTGTGTTTATTTTAACTTTACCTGTAACTTGTCGAATGGTATACGAACTAAAATCTTCTTTAGCATCTAAACCTCGTCCATAGATAATTTGTTCGCTAGTTGTAATTTTTACAAATCCAGGAGTACTAATCAATTTTTTTTTCTGACTCCAAAGCAATTCCTCTGTGTTTAGCTTTTCTCCTTTTGCATTTACTACTACCACATCGTTTTTAGCTAACATTCCTTCTATTTCTCCACTCACTTCATTAAGCACAGCATAACGAGCCGTTAATGAACTTTCAATATCTCCAGCAGGATTATAGGAATAAGCTTTGATACCTTTTGGAAACTCGGTATAATTTTTTCCTTCAGAATGATGAATGGTTTCGGTGGCAGTAATTTTCATACGCATGATTCCGTCATTACTCACATGGACTTCTACGTTTTTCCCAATTTCTTCACCTATGTTTTTTTGTGAGGCAATTTCATCTATTTTTTTCAAATCGTTTACACAGGCGCTAAATAGCAGCGTTGTACATACAAAAAACAATATAGGAAAGATAGATTTCATGCTCGTTTCAAAGATAGCTAAATTATAGCCAGCTATAAAAATAAAAAAGGCTTAGAATTACCTAAGCCTTTCATTAGTCTAATTATTTTTCTTTTTTCTGGAGTTTGATTATAGGATATAATTGGAATCGTACCCCTAAGTATCCGTTGAGGTTAGTTCCATTTGAAATTACAACAGCACTAAATCGTTGGGCTGGCAAATTACTATAAATATCTCTTTCATAACTATCATAATAAGAGTGATAGAATCTATTAAGTCCTAAACTATAATTAACCCCTACATACACGGAGAAAAAATTACGACTATAACCTAATTCGGTTCCAAATTGTAAATGATATAAATGATTATTAATTGTTTTATGTTTTGTTTCAGTAAAAGCAAACTCTAAAACTAATGTGTCGTTTCTACCTAAGCCTGAACCGCTGAGTGGCTCAGTATAACTTCGATCATTAGAATAATTATAAGAAAATCCTATATTCGGACTAATATAAATTCCTTTATATATAGGCTGACGATACGCGAAACGGATTGGGATACTCCAAAAATCACCACCCCTGCCAATTCCTTGAGTAACTTTAGTTAGAAATGTTTTTTCGGTTGTATAATCAGACACTACCATAGACTGAGAAGCGCCATACATAAAAGCTTTGTGCTCCAGACCAGTACTTAGATAGAGGTGTTTATATAGTTGAATATCTATTAAAACGCCCCACATATACTTGTTGAATTGTTCGCTTTTAAAGGAAAGAGCATTATCAAGGTTATAAGTGTTGTACTGATACATTTTTGATATACCGTTAATATAACTTAACGAAACACTTGTACCTGCTATACCCTGTTTAATACAAAGTAAAAAAAGAAAAATAATTAATGTTTTTTTCATTAGAAATCGTTTATTTGTCGGGTTAAAAATGGATAACTAAAATAATGAACACCATCTAAAGTTTTAAAACTAAAAGTAGTAATTAATTTATAATTTTTACAGTCTCTGGTATCTCTATAAGTAATAACATCATACTTCTTTTTATTTGTAACCGTAAAATGTAATGTACCATTTACTGATGGTCTACATCTAGGAGTATAGAAATATTCAATATCGAAAGTGCTTTCAGCTGTTCTCAGAAAATAGCTAAGATTTTGTCCTAATATATTTCCACCCGAAGGAGAGGTAGGCCAATAGTTTTCATAGTGAGAATATAGTTTTACGGAAATACCGATTTTTTTATATTCGACATTCATTCTATAAACATAATTATCTCGACCATAGAAATAGGGAAATGAATATGGGTCATCCTTTTCATTAGCACGTCTATCTCTACAGATAGATTTTGCAGCATCATCAGGATTTTCAGGACTTACTCCTCCTTGTTCTTCTAATATAGAAAACACTTCGTCATCAAAACTAAATGACTGTATAATACTACTACCTTCACTAGCTGCTTCTAGTATAGGCAAAGAAGCTATATTGTCTTTGCTCATTACTAAAACAGTTCTAGTTGTTGGGATTAATTTAAAGATATAATTTTGAACTTGAATGATCCCTTTATTATTTAGCACAGCAGCAACTTGATTATCACCTAATGCCTCTGTTTCTGTAGCATTCTCTGTATATAAAGAATGAAAACCAATACTGTTTTGCCAATCAATAATTTCTTCTTCTTCAATGTAGGTAACTATAGTATTAAAGTCTTCTTCCGATTCAAAAGCTAATCGACCATCAATTAATGAATAATGGATGGGTTTAGGTGCTTCATCTAGTTTATTAGATTGTCCTACTTTTTTGCTTGGTGTATAGATTAATTCTTTAATGTTTTTTTGTTGGTATTTTTCATCCATACCAATTTTTTTGCATGCGCTCAAGTAAAAAGTGAGCGCAATAATTCCTAAATAAAAAATGTTTTTTTTCATGTGTTTTGTTTTAAAAATGATTAATGTTCTTTCTGGCTAGAAGTAAGTTATTTGTCAAAAATAATAGTAATATAATTTTATACCTGATTATAAGCATTTGTATTCGCTTAATATCGTATAGAAAGAAAGGACTCCAACCTGATTATATTATATAATGCTGTTAATCAAGAATGTTTAACGAAAAAACATCTCTTCTCCAAATCAACGTATAGTATGATTGAAAACTAAATGTGCTGCTAAGAGAATAGTTTTTGCAATCGCGAGTATTGGAATATACATTATATGAGCCATTTTTTTTATCTGAAATGATAATATCTACTTCATTTGAAACAGTACTTCTACATCGAGGAGTATATTTGTATACTAGGTGAAATAGCGTGTTTTTTGTTTTTAGCGAAGCACTTTCAAAAGCTCTTCTACTACTTTCAATCGTTTTATTTGTATTGGAGTATTTACAAATCAATTGAACAGCAATACCTATTTTCTTATATTCAAGTGTACCTCTAAACTCTATTGAATGCATTGATGCATCGTCTGATCTAAAGTAATAGCCAGGCTCTGTATAGTATATAGCCTGCGTTTTGGAGTTTTCGTTTGCATAACGATCCCTGCATATCGATTTTTCTTCAGTTGCTCCAGAAGGATTTACACCTCCTTGCTCTTCTAGCTTTCCAAACACTTCATCGTCAAATGAAAAAGCCTGAATCAAAGAGTTTCCATCTGTAGCTCCTTCAAGCTCATATAAATGGTCAATCGTAGCATCACTTAATACCAATACCTTTCTGCTTGCGGGAATAAGCTTGAATATATAATGCCCAACCTGCACTATTCCATTTCTATTCAATGTTGCATAAACGGTATACTTCTCATCCTCAAGTAAAGTACTATATAAGGAATGAAAATCAATACTGCTTTCCCATCCAACAATGTCGTCTTCTTCCAGATAATTTATAAACTGATTGAAATCATCTTCATTATTAAACTTCAATCTTCCATCAATCATTGAATAGGTAATCGATTCAGGTGCATCGCTTAATTTGTGCGCTTGGTTTAAATTGTTTTTTATATAGAACGTAAATGTTTTTAGCTCTTTCTGAATATACTTCGTTTCGCTTGTTTTTTTAGTACAAGTAATTAGAAGGACAGACAAAAAAAGTAGACTTAAATAATAGATTTTTTTCTCCATGGGTTTAGTTATTTGATTAAAAAAGATTCTTGCCAGAAAGATGTCGGAGCAAAAATAGTAGTAGCTTCTACACACACCTCATTTTAAGCATTTATATTCGTTTACACGAAAATAAACTTATAACCAAAACCATAGAAACCTTATTTTACTAGGTTTTTAAGACATTCACTGAGCATGCCATATTGAAATTGAAATCCTGTTTGTACAAGTTTTTTTGAACTGCAACATTGTCCATCCAAAACTAATGATGCACTTTCTCCTAATCCCATTTTTATAGCAATAGATGGTATTCCAAATACAGGGCTGATTGGTTTTTTAAGTTGAGCTAATATTTTAATAAATTCTTTTTGACGAGTGTTTTCAGGGGCATTAATATTATAGATTCCTTTAGTTGTAGTATTCTCCATAAAGAAAAGCACCACCTTACATAAATCCTCCACATGAATCCATGGCATGTATTGATCTCCTTTTCCAAAATAATTTAGTGAAAGGGGATACGATATTATTAATTTTGGAAAAGCACCTTGATTGGCATCTAATACCATTGGGATACGCATTATAATATGTCTTTTGGTAAAAGACAGCAGATTTTGATGTGCCTTTTCCCATAAAACACAAGTTTCAGCCAAAAAATTATGACCAGCTGGGCTCTCTTCATCAACAATATGATCATTCACATTTCCATAAAAACCAGTAGCGGACGCACCAATATAACAATCGAGCATTATTTTCTTTTTAGCTAATAGCTCAAAAAGCATATGGGTACTTTTCACTCTACTCGAAATAATATGCTCCTTTTGCTCAATGGTCCATGATTTAGCTCCAATATTCTCTCCTGCTAAATGTATGATACAGCCCACTTCCTCAATAGCCGTTTCTTCCACTTGATTTTTCTCTATGTCCCATAAAAACGAGTTAATCCTAGGGTCAACAATGCGTTTCCTGCTGAGTGTGTTTATTTTATATCCTTTTTCGAGTAAAAGATGGATCATTTTCTGTGCAATAAATCCAGTTGCACCTGTTATTAATACTTTTTTATTCATTTTTTAACCTTTACAGTAAATACAACAACTTTTAAGCATATTTGTTATAATGATAATATCAATTATCTTTGGCAGCTCATTTTTAATCTAAAATTTAGTCAACATAATAATGAAAAAAATAGTTTATCAAATCAGTGTAGTATTGGCAAGTGTACTTATTTTAAGTTCTTGCGGCGGTGGTAAAAAAGGATCAAAAGTTAAATCCTCTAGAGCAGGTATCAACGAAGTAATTATTAGAGAATCGGCTGATTGTGATAAAATTAATCCATATACATCAACAAGCGCAAATTCTAGATATGTTGAAAGCAATGTGTTTATGGCTTTATTAGATGTTGATCCTAATAACTTAGAAATGATAGGATCTTTAGCCGTATCACGTCCAACAATTACTGAAATTACAGACGGGGAATATAAAGGCGGAATGTCAATTGCTTATGAGCTTAGACCAGAAGCAAAATGGGATAATGGTTCACCAGTAACGGCAAATGATGTGGTTTTTACAATGAAAGCATTAAAAAACCCAAATACTAATTGCGAAAACTTAAGACCTTATTTTGAATTTATTAGTGATGTGGTTGTAGATCCTTCAAACAATAGAAAATTTACTTTTTTCTGTAAAGAAAAATATTTTACAGCTGAAGAAAACTCTGGGATTACCGTATTGCCTGAGCAATCATATGACCCACAAGGATTGATGAGAAAATTCACTATTAAAGAGTTGAATGATCCAAGTAAATTAAGTGCATTAAAAGTTAATCCGGATATTATCAAATTTGCAGATTTATTTAATGGGGAAGCTACAGGTAGAGAGCCTAAAAACATTGTAGGATGTGGACCATATACAGTTGCAGAATTTACTACAGGTCAAAGAATAGTATTGAAAAGAAAAGCAAATTGGTGGGGTGATCAATTTAAAGGTAAAGTATATGGCTTTGAAGCGAATCCTACAAAAATCACTTATGAAATTATTACCGATGAAGCTTCTGCTAAATCTTCTTTATTAGGTGAAAAAACGGATATTACTCAAGGGATTACGGCTAAAACGTATTTAGAATTAGCTAAGACTAATATTGTTACAGATAGATACAATCCTGCAACTCCTGATCAATTTGCATATTCTTATTTTGGTTTAAATATGAGAAACTCTAAATTAAGCGATTTACGTGTAAGACAGGCTTTAGCTCATTTAGTAGATGTAGACAAAATTATCAAAATCGTTTCTTATGGTATGGCTAAAAGAGTAACTGGTCCAATCAGTTTTATGAAACCTTATTATAATAAAGATTTAGCTCCAATAGCTTACGATGTAGAAAAAGCTAAAACATTATTAGAAGCTGCAGGATGGAAAGATTCAGATGGAGACGGCGTTAGAGATAAAATGATTGATGGTAAAAAAACAGATTTAACATTAGAATTAAAATATCCTTCAGGAAGTCCAGCAGCAGATGCCATTGCTTCTATGTTGACAGAATGGTGTAAATCTGCAGGAGTTACTATTACTACTTCTACAAAAGAGTGGACAGTATTCATAGAAGATACTAAACGTCATAATTTTGAAATGTATTTTGGATCTTGGATTGGTGGACATACACTAGATGATATGAAACAAATCTGGCATACTCAATCATATAATGGAGGAGGAAACTATATTGGATTTGGTACTATTGAATCAGATCAATTGATTGAAAAAATCAGATATGAATTAAATGAAGAAAAAAGAAATGAATATTATAAACAAATTCAAAAAATCATTTATGATCAACAACCATACATCTTCATTTCATCTCCTAAAAACAGATTGTTTATCCATAAAAGATTTGAAAACGCTAATACTTATGTAATCAGACCAGGATTCTTTGAAAAAGAATTCAGATTAAATAAAGATTTTGGTAATTAATATTTTTAAAGAACTTTTCAGGGTATTCAATAAATGCATTCAAATTAAATAGAAATAGATGTTTAAATACGTATTAAAAAGGTTGCTTTATTTTGTTCCTACATTTATAGTTATTTCATTAATAACGTTTATGTTAGGTCAAATGGCTCCAGGCGATCCAGTAGAATTGAAATTAAAAGGAGGAATGGGTGGATCTGCCAATGGGCAATCTTCTGAAAAAATGGCTGGTGAAAAAGCTTATATGGAACTGAGCGAAAAACTTGGTAAAAACTTACCTGCTTTTTATTTTAGTATTACTAGTGCAGCATATCCAGATACTTTATACAAAATTCCACGTCAAAATGAACGTAAAAATTTAGATCGTTTAATTAGTATGTATGGCAATTGGAACAATGTATCAGACTATTATAAAAACGCTAAATTACTAGAGCAAAAATTATTTCAATTCTCTAATACAAACTTAGACGAAGCTTCATATGAAAAACTAAAAGCATTACGAGATAATAACTCCGAATTATTTATAAATTATGATAAAGTAAAAATTGGCGAATCGCTTAAAACCATTCAAGCGGCAGCTATTCATACAACCACTATCAAAACAGATAGTACTCATACAAAAACGATTCAACCTTTTATTTTTGCATTACCAGAGGTAAACAACCTAGTTGCTAGTTACACTAAAATGAACAATGAAATCAATACCTCTAATAATTATGTACCGGCATTTCATTGGTTTGGATTAAACAATCAATATCACCGTTGGTTATTTGGAGATGTTCCTTGGTTTGGTAAAAACGATAATCCTTCAAAAGTTTCTAAAGGATTTTTTAGAGGAGATTTTGGCAATTCAATTCTTGATAATAGACCTGTAGCATCTATATTGATTGAGGCAGTTAAATTAACTTTATTAATTAATTTCTTCGAGTTTTTCTTTATCTATATAATAGCAATTCCATTAGGTGTTTCATTAGCCGTTAAAAAAGGAACCTCTTATGATAGAATTGTAACCACATTGAACTTTATGTTGTATTCTTTACCAGCATTTTGGATTGCAACTATGTGTATTATTTTCTTTACTAATCCTTATTATGGAGAGGCATTAAATTTATTCCCTGATCATGGAATTGGTAAAACAGGTGCAGATTTTGGTTTCTGGGAAAAAGCCGTAGACAGAGCTTATCATTTGATATTGCCAATGTTTTGTATGTTATTAGGTGCTTTTGCTTTTATTTCACGAATGATGCGTGGAAGTATGTTGAATGTGATTCGTCAAGATTATATCAGAACAGCCTTTGCAAAAGGCTTAGAACCACGCAAAGTGTTTTGGAAACACGCTTTTAGAAATTCATTAATACCTATCATCACTATGTTTGCTAGTTTTTTACCAGCGATGATTAGTGGAGCAGTTATTATCGAATATATATTTACGATACCTGCCATGGGACGTATTAGTTATGAATCAGTAGTAGCAAGAAATTTCCCAGTATTGTTTACCATTCTGATGTTTGCAGCGATACTAACCATGTTAGGAAACTTATTAGCAGATATTTTATACGGATTTGTAGATCCTAGAATTTCACTTACTAAAAAAGCATAATGGCAACGAATAACACATCTAATAATACCTCTAGAGAAATTAGTACACAGGCAGATCAAAGCTATTGGGCTATTGTAAAGAGACAATTCAAAAAGAACAAATTAGCTGTTTGGTCTTTACGTATCATTATTTTTATTATTACAGTGGGTCTTTTAGCTGATTTTTTAGCGAATGATAAACCCTTATATTGTTCTTATAAAGGCAATACTTATTTCCCTGTTCTTAAAGAATATGCAGTAGATATGCGCTTAAGTAAATGGCCCGAAGAGCTTAACAATGTGGTATGGAAAGACTTAAAATATGATGCCGTAATATTTGCTCCAATACCTTACGCTCCCGAAAAGACTGACGATAAAAATAATGATTATAAAAGTCCAATGGGTAGTCAAGAAATCGTTTCAACACGATGGAGACATTGGTTAGGAACAGACCAATTAGGTAGAGATTTATTATCTGGCTTGATACATGGTACTCGTATTGCCATGCTTGTAGGCGTTGTATCAATGTCAATTGCTTCCGTTATTGGTATTTTATTAGGCTCGCTTGCAGGCTATTATGGAGATGAAAAATTAAAAATTTCTCTTGCACGACTTATCCTAAATATTATAGGTGTTCCATTAGCATTGTTTTACGCATTTAATACAAGAGGCTATATTTTAGAAGATGCATTAGCAGATTCTTTTGGTAGTTTTTGTATATCATTTTTAATTAGTTTTTTCTTATTCTTGATTTTAATGCTAATCCCAAATATCATTACTATAGGGTTGAAAAAAATAGCTTTTTTAGATAAAAAAGTAACAATTCCAGTTGATATTTTAATTTCTAGAATGATTGAGGTCATTATGTCTATCCCAACACTATTATTAATTCTATCTATTTGTGCAATCGTATCAAAACCATCTATCATGTTAATTATGGTTATTATCGGATTGACTGGATGGACAGGTATAGCTAAGTTAATTAGAGGAGAATTATTAAAAGTACGTAGCCTTGAGTTTATAGAAGCAGCACAGTCTTTAGGTTATTCAGAAGCTCGTATTTTATTTAAACACGCTATACCTAACTCACTTACTCCGGTTTTAATTTCAATTGCATTTGGTGTAGCCGGAGCAATTTTAGCAGAGTCTTCTTTATCCTTTTTAGGTATAGGTACTCAAGCAGATGTAATTACTTGGGGTAAATTATTAAGTAGTGCACGCGAATATGCACCAGCATGGTGGTTAGCTATTTTCCCAGGCTTTGCGATATTTGTAACCGTTACCATATTCAACTTCGTTGGAGAAGGTTTAACAGATGCAATCGATCCAAGACTAAAACAATAATTCATCTTATCCCGTATTTTTAATTGAATATGCACTAATTTCGTGTCGTGCCAAATTCATCTATTTTTATACTCCTTTTTTCAATGTTTATTGCTTCCATAAGCAATGCACAAACCATCCTTATTTCTAAAACTATTCCAGTCTCTAATAGAACTAGTAAGTTTAAATTAATAGGTAAAAACACACAAGGATATTGGGTTCGAAATTATGGTAAAAATGAAGAAAGAGTCGACATTTATGACGACGGACTTAATTTAATTAAATCTAAAACCTTATTAATAAAACGTAATAATTTCACTACAGTTTCTTTCTTTTTAAGCAATTATCAAGCAACTATCTATTATTCTGAATATAAGAAAAAACAAATGATTGTTTATGCGAATGCAATTAATGATCGATTAGAATCAGGAGCAGAAATTATATTAGATACGATACAATATCAAAGTTATGATGATAATGCTAATGTGTCTTTTGCTACAAGCACCAATAAAATGTATCATATGCTTTTTATTCCTACTTACTTGAATGGCAACATACAAAAAATTCGAATCATTGGAACCAATGGCTCTAGTTTTGCTTTGTTTAAAAGCACTATAAACATTAGTGAAGAAGGCTTTTCAGCTGTTCCACAAGATGCAATAGTTGATAATAATGGGAATACCTATCTGCTAATAAAATATTTTCAACAAGAGAATCAAGCCGAATCTTTTATGGTATATCAAGTATCTAATCGTGGTCAATTGATAAAAAAATTTCCAGTCTATTTTGATAAACAAATTTTTGGCGAACCTTATATTATTTTTGATGAATTACATCATGAGTTTATAGTCACAGCCTTTACTACTGAAGATAGAAGAGAAGGGGCTACGTATTTTACTACATTTAGATATTCTTTATTCGATTCGTTAAGTTCTTCTACAAATCATTACAAAATAGATAAACAAATAATAAGTGATATCTATAAGGGAGATCCTGGTAAAATTGTAGGTCTGTACACTTATGCAATAAAAAAAATCATTTTAACTTTAGAAAGAGGATTGTATGTGTTTACTGAATCATTCTACAAAGAAAGCAAAGAAGAAATTGCACCAGATTTAATGAGTTTAAGTCCAATGAATACTTTCCAACCTTCTTTTAACAATACTCGTAGTATTAACGTATACCATTACAATGATATACTTTGTATGAAATTAAATGATAGTTTAAAGAGCTTTAATTATGAACTCATAGATAAATCACAAATAAGCGAGAATGATAATGGAGCCTATTCGTCTTTTGTAATACTCAATTCAGGTGATGCTATTAAATGTTTATATAATGCAGAAGATAAATCAATTTTTTCTTTTCTCGAAAACACTATTGATATCACCAATAGTAAACAAGTATTAATAAATGAAGAAAAAAAAGGATTACAACTTATACCTAAGATGGCTATTCAAACAGGAATTAACGAATTAATTATTCCTAGTTATAGAAATGATGAATTTAAATTAATAAAGATTAAATATTAAACCTTGTTAGAGTTATTTAAAAAACAAAATCCGTTTACTCTTTTTTTTGTTATTATCTATGGTTTTGCCATCAGAAGCAGTATTTTTTTTATAGATTTTTCTAAAGCTTATTTTGACCCTAAACAACCCTTATCTTTTTTAACAGATAATGCCTGTAAATTAAGCCCTCAAAATGTTTCCTTCCATTATGTGATAAGTACAAGTATTCTGCTGCTCATTAGTATATTCATAAATCTATATTTGAAAAACAATAAGATAATTGATAAATTAGGTTATTTACCAACGTTATTATTTATGCTAGTTTCAGCTAGCTATTCTTCTTTTTTATATATGAGTAATGAGTTTTTTGCATTTATATTTTTTAGCATTTCTATTATTAGATTATTGCAATCATTATTGGTAGATGAAACCGATATTAAAGTTTTTGATGCTGCCTTTTTTATATCCATCGCATCCTTGTTTTATAAACCAATACTACCTTGTATTCTAATAGTTTTTATAGCTATTATTATATTGAAAAACGTACAGATAAAAGCTATTGTTTTTATGCTAATCGGACTATTAATTCCTTATTTTTTGCTTGGAGTTTATATGTTTTTAACAGACCGTTTAAGTCAATTTGCTTTTCATATCATACCAGAATTGATAAGTCAAATGAATTGGTATAATCATCAAGACTTCCTTCAAATAAGTAAAACCATATTTTTAGGGATATTATCTTTATTAGGTTTTGTAAAAATTCAAGCAAGTTTAGCAAAAAGCATTGTAAACATTAGAAAATATTATAGCCTACTCTTAATTATTAGTCTGGTATATATACCGATGTTTCTAATAAACAAACAACTTACTACTACCCATTTTATTTTTTTGTTGCTCCCCATATCTTATTATTTATTAAATTTTCTAAAAGACATGAAACGAATATGGATTTCAGAGTTAATTCATGTAGCTTTGTTTGTACTTATATATTTTTCAAACATTAATAATTAGCTTTTAATATGAAATTTGGAGTTGTAGTTTTTCCTGGTTCGAATTGTGATCGTGATATGATTCATGTACTTAAAAATATTAAGCATCAACAAGTGGAAGAAGTTTGGCATAAAGAAACCCAATTGAATCAATTCACCACAGATGATTGTATTATTTTACCAGGAGGATTTTCTTATGGAGATTATTTGAGAACTGGTGCTATAGCCCGCTTTTCACCTATCATGGAAGCAATTATTGAATTTGCTCATAAAGGAGGCAAAGTTTGGGGGATATGTAATGGTTTTCAAATTTTATGTGAAAGTGGATTATTACCTGGAGCTTTATTGCGAAACAACAATATGAAGTACACTTGTAAAAACATTTTTTTAAAAGTGAATACTACTAATACAACACTTACACAAGTATGTACAGCAGGAGAAATTCTTAAAGTTCCTATTGCACATGGCGAAGGAAGATATTATGCAGATGCTGCAACGATTGAAAAATTAAAAAAACAAGATCAAATTTTATTTAACTATTGCGACGAACAAGGAGTAGAAACAGTAGATTCAAATCCTAATGGCTCTTTATTAAATATTGCAGGAATTTGTAATGAACAACGAAATGTATTTGGAATGATGCCTCATCCCGAAAGAGCAAGCGAATCTATTTTAGGAAATAGTGATGGTTATAAATTATTTGAATCTTTAGTTATGAAAGAACTGGCTCATTAATTGCCATGTGCTTTGCAAAAATACACATATGAAAAAAGGATATCTACTTATAGTATTTCTATTAGTTACTTATATAACTAGTCAAGCACAAACACTAAAACCAGTGAGCTGGTCGTTTAGTAGTGAATCATTAGGAAATAATGAATACAATATTTTACTTACAGCTACAATCCAAGAGAATTGGTGGACCTATTCTCAGTATATTAAAGAAGGTGGACCAATTCCTACTACCATTACTTTTGATGCGAATAAAGATTTTGAAATTAGTGGTACAACCGGTGAAGCTGGTGCACACGTTAAAGAAGGACTCGAACCCATGTTTGACATGGTTCTAAAAAAATATGCAGACAAAGTAGTATTTACCCAAAAAATAAAAGTTCTTAATGGCAAACCAGAAATTAGTGGTCATGTAGAATTTATGTGTTGTGATGACAAACAATGTTTAGCTCCTGAAACAGTACCTTTTAAAATTAGTATTCAATAGTTATATATACATGAGAAAAAGTTTTTTAGCATTATGCTTATTTTTTATTGCTTACCAAAGTTTTGGTCAAGGCATGAAAAAAGTACACTTAAGCGCTTGTACAAATATTATTAATGAAACAGAGGCAGAAATCGTTTTAACGGCTCGTTTGGATAAAGGTTGGCATCTATATGCATTTGATGCAGGTGGTGATGGTACTCTTATTTCTCCTGCAATTACGATTGCTGCAAATAAAGATATTGTATTAGTAGGAAATCCAACAGAGAAAGGAAAACTAGAAACCAAAGATGATGCAGGTATTGGCCCATATCATTTTTATGAAAATAAAATTATTTATACGCAAAAAATAAAATACAAAAAACTAACTACCTTAAAAATTACTTTTGATTATCAAACTTGTGATGAAAAAGGATGTTTGCCTCCAGACTACGAAGAGTTTACTTTAGATATGAATGTTTCCTGTAATGGCGCTACTGCAATTAAAGATACTACACCCTTAGTGGACTCATCTAATATAGCTGCTGCAACAATTGATTCTAATCAGGCAACCATAAGCGCAACTACATCTTATGGAGATTGGGGTACACCTGTGGGTGATTGTGGTGAAGCCGTGCAAGAAGAATTGTCTATTTGGACTGCATTATTATATGGTTTATTGGGTGGTTTTGCAGCATTGTTTTTTCCTTGTACGCTACCAATGATTCCAATGACGATTAGCTTTTTCTTAAAAG
>CANHVE010000004.1 GCA_947464015.1 Saprospirales bacterium
ATTTAATCCTGTAAAATTTGCAATTGGTAATGCATATACATTTGTAGTTAATGAATCTTTATTAAAACAACCCGTTGCAGAATCAATTACATAATAGACTATGTCATAAGGTCCACCAACTCCAGCAACAGCAGGATTAAAAGTATTTCCAAATAAACCTACCCCCGTAAACCAACCACCTGAAGGAGTAGCGGTAATAGTAGCAGGAGCTGAATTAATACAATATTTGCGTGCTAATCCACTAATAGTAATAGTAGGTCTTCCGGTAACTGTTACAAATTGAGTATCGTTATCGCTACATCCAGTAACTGGATCTGTATAACTATAGATAATTCTATAAGGACCACCAATACCTGCAGTAGAAGGACTGAATGTAGTACCTGTAATACCAGTTCCACTAAAGGTGCCACCTGAAGGGATACCTGTTAATGTTACATTTGGTGAATAAAAACAATATTGATTTGCTAATCCTGTAAAGCTAGGGTTTGGTAATGCATTTACACTAACATATTGGGTGTCTGAATTACTACATCCTGTAGTTGGAGATGTGTAATTATAAATAATCATATAAGGTCCACCTACACCAGCGATAGTAGGACTAAAGGTCGTACCACTAATACCTGTACCACTAAAAGTGCCTCCGGTTGGAGATCCAATTAACGTTGCATTTGGTGATGTTAAGCAATATCTTGTAGCTAAACCAGAAAAACTAACAACTGGTCTATCATTAATTACTACCCGTTGAGAATCTATATTAGTACAACCAGTTGTTGGATCGGTATAAGTATATTTAATATAATAAGTTCCAATGCCAGCAGTTGAAGGACTAAATGTAGTGCCACTAATACCTGTACCACTAAATGTACCACCCACCGGACTACCTGTTAATGTAACATTAGATGCATAAAAACAATATTGAGTTGCTAAACCTGTAAAACTTACTATTGGTCTAGCATTCACTCTAGTTGTATTAGTATCATAGTTAACACAACCATTTGAATCGGTATAAGTATAATAAATATTGATAGAAGGATTTACACCTGCTGTGCTAGGAGAAAAGCGATTGGTAGGGATTATTCCTGTGCCACTAAATGTACCACCAGCAGGTATACCTGTAAGTAAAGCTGCTGAATCATATAAACAATATTGAGTAGCCAATCCACCAAAACTAACTATAGGTCTAGGTAATACACTTACGTATTCACTATCAATTCTACTACATCCTGTTGTAGGAGAGGTATATGAATAAGTGATTAGATAAGGTCCACCAATACCTGCAGTTGCAGGATTAAATGTTGAACCAGACATTCCAATTCCACTAAATACGCCACCGGCAGGAGAACCAGTAATTACTACAGGTGTTGCATGAACGCAATATCTTGGTAATAATCCAGAAATAGATACAATTGGTCTATCATTAATTAAAACACTTTGTGAATCCATATTAAAACAACCTGTAACTGGATCTGTATAAGCATATCTTATGGTATGTGTACCAATTCCAGCAGTTGCAGGATTAAAAGTAGTACCGGTGATTCCTGTACCGCTAAATGTACCTCCAGTAGGGCTACCGGTTAAAGTTACACTTGGTGCATAATAACAATATTGAGTAACAAGTCCTGAAAAACTAATTACAGGACGTGCATTTACTCTAGTTGTATTTGTATCATAATTAATACAACCAAAACTATCTGAATAAGTATAATAAATATTTATTGAAGAACTTACACCAGCTGTGGAAGGTGAAAATCTATTCGTTGGAATAATACCAGTTCCACTAAAAGTACCACCACTAGGAATACCTGTAAGTAAAGCTGCAGAATCATAAAAACAATATTGACTAGCCAAACCAGTAAAATTTACTATAGGTCTTGGTCTTACATAAATAAGTTGTGTATCAGCATTACTACATCCTGTAACTGGATTTAAATAATAATAAATTATTCTATGTGGTCCACCTACACCTGCAGCGGCTGGATTGAATCTATTACTTGTAATACCAGGACCACTAAATGTACCACCAGCAGGAGAACCAATTAAGGTGTCGATTGGATCGTAAATACAATAATTTGAACTTAGTCCAACGATACCTGTTGTAGGTCTATTAGAAACGGTAGTGTATCCTGTATCACTATTTATACAACCAGTAGAAGGACTAGTATATGTATATACGATTTGTATTATGGTTGATACACCTGCTAGGTTTGGATAAAAAACAGAACCTATCATACCAGATCCAGCAAATGCACCGCCAGAAGGACTTCCAATTAAAGTGTCTGGAGATTCATATTGACAATATAAAGTATCTAAACCTATAATATCAACTACAGGGCGCGGATTTACAGTGACACTTATAAAAGTATCGTCAAAACAAAGACTCACAGGATTTGTATAAGCATATCTTATGCTAAAGGTACCAGGACCTGCAATGCTTGGATTAAATGTGTTTCCAACGATTCCAGTACCTGAGAATATACCACCACTAGGTGTTCCTACAAGTGTGGCAGCAGAATCATAAACACAATATCTAGCTGCTAAACCACTAAATCTAGCTCTAGGAATACTATCTACATATGTAACAGCACTATCCTTTCCAATACAACCACTAGGGAAAGTGTAGGTATAATATATTTTTTTAGGTCCGCCAATACCAGCACTTGCTGGAGTAAAGCTACTTCCTATCATTCCAATTCCAGAAAAAACACCGCCAGCTGGTATACCAGTTAATAAATCAGCAGCGCTAGAAATACAATAGATTGAATCTAATCCAGTAAAATCAATAGGTGGTGCTGTAAGAATAACTAAACTAATACTGTCTCTTGCAACACAACCATAACGTGAACTCGTAACAAGGTAACCTATGCTTCCAGATACGCCCGTTGAAGGAATAGTGACAGTAGGATTTGATGCAGAAGTTGAAGATAGATATGAAGTGGCTGTAGGAGGATAACCAGTCCACGTAGTAGTGAAACCAATACCTGTGGATGTGGGAGCTCCACCTAATGTTATGGTCCTACCAGGACATAACGAATCGTCTATACCAGCATTGGCCCTTATGGTATCAACTAAAACCCTTGTGGAAAAAATCCTTCTACATCGAAAAGGTGAAGTAATGGTTACCGTATAAGTGGTTGTTGCGAGTGGAGTAACACTTACACTACTAGTGGTAGCTCCACCAGGGCTCCAACTATAAGAAGTTCCACCAATGGCAGTGATGGTGGAAGTAGCTCCCATACAAATGGAAGAATCGATTGGAGTAATTCGTGAATTTTTTAGTAATGTATCTACTGTTACTATTACTCGGTATGTATCAATTCCACAAGTACCTGAGCCTAGAGCTGTATAAACGGTATTTACTAATGGAGCAATACGAATAGAATCATATGTCGTTGGTCCAATAATACTTCCAGGAGGATCAGCTACCCAATTCCAAAGGTAACTCGAAGCACAATTACTAAGGGCTTTTACTTTGGATGAATCGCCATAACATAAATTAATTTTTAATGAATCCGTTATATCAGTTGAATCAGAATAAAAAGATATAGCAGAAGAGGTAAGAGCTAATGCTCTATTCAAGTCAGAAGGATTAAGTACGTGAGCATAACCAAAACAAATACACTCACCTGGTCTAATGGAATCAAATTTAAAACATAATGAGATTGCTTCATCAGCTCTACTATTATAACCAACAGTAGTATTGTATGGAACTACACCATTGTAGACATCTGAACTAAGTATAGGAGGGGCAAAACCACCTACAGATACTCTAGCATTTGGACTTTCTGAACCAAGCCCTAGATAACATTGCAATATTGACCGTGCAGTAACAAGTGCTGGAGAAATAGAACTTCCTTGCGATACAACTGTATTGTCAGTAGTAAAGCTACCTCCAGCCCAAGGTTGATCATTGTCGGGATCTAAATGTCTTAGGTAATAAACGTTTCGTTGAGTTGTAGTGGATTCGTTACACAGTTGAACTTGAGTTACGAAAAACAATGCAGTATCAGGTACGTATGTAGTTGCAGAAACTCGTAAAGCACCACTAACAAGACCAGTTGATCTCCAAGTTGCACTTTTACGTTGAGGAGTATTTTGATAACATAAAATGGAACCAGGCATTTGATTGAAGTCGCAAATACCAGAATTATTAAAATTTCTAAAATTAGTGGTACCAATTTGCACCCCAAATCCTTCTACTGGCGAACCAGGTAAGAAATAATCTCCACAATAATTAGGTAAAGTACCAGGTCCAGCAGTGGTCCATCCATTTCTACCAGCATCTGCAACGAATCCTAGACCTCTACTAGCAACATTATTATGATATCCGACGGGAACAGCTGGTGGGATAGCGGTTCCAAAAGATCCGCAATTAGAAATACCAACTTCTGTTTTGGTTCCTTGTAAATACACATTGGTACCTACAATTTGAGCATATGTTAATTGATAACATATTACAAAAAGTAATAAAAAATAACTTTTACGCATGACTATGGCTTTATAAATGTAAAATTGTAATCTATATAATTTAGTTTTAACGTGTTAAGGTACTATGATTTGTTGATAATTGCAAATTTTTCAACCAATTAGTAACATTTAATTAGTTGCTGTAAAAACAAGAATTTTAGCAACAAGTTCACTACAAGCGATAGGTAATATATTTTGATTCCAAGGTTGTGTCATGCCGAAAGTATGATTGGCATCTTTAATTATATGAATATCAATATTTTGATTCGTTTTTTTGAAAGCATCCACCACTAATACTGGCACAGTTTCATCCATATCTCCATGTATTAAACAGAAAGGAATATGTATGTTTTTTATAGCATTAGGGATATTTAGTCTATCGAAATGCCTTAAAAAATCTTGATATATGATATATTTTAGTGGCATATCTTGTTTAGTACGTGAGTTAAATTCATACCGTATACCTACTTTTTCCCATTTATTTAACATTTCAGTATTCCAAAATTTTCCAAATTCAAAAATGGAAGCGAGTGTAATTATTTTTTTTATTCTAGCATCTTCATTTGCTTTCAATATGGAAATGCCACCTCCCATACTATGTCCCATTAAATAAATTTCTTTATTATCAATTGGATATTTTTCGATATATGTAGATGAATTGACAAAATCAATGACATCGCCTAAATCATTTAATTCTTGAGAAAATGTATTTTCGGCAAAAGCATCTAAATCAAAAAAAGTATCGGGATAATCAGGAGTAGTTCCATTCATCGAAAAATTAAATTTTAGAAAAACATATCCTGATTTAGCAATTTCTGATGCTATTAAATTGAAGCATCCAAAATCTTTGAACCCTTTAAATCCATGTGAAAAAATGATTATCGGCATTTTTTCTTTTATTTCAGAATAATGTTTAGGAAATCTAATGTCACATAACATTGGTTTGCCATTACTATTATTAATGATAAATTCTTCCTTACATTCTTCCATAAATAGATACCTTTGAATATTATATATAGATAAATATATGTCAAAAATTCTTGATGAAATTAAAAAACCTATTTTAAAAGAATTAAATTCTTTTGAAGATAAACTCAAGGAGAGTATGAAAAGTAATGTTGTATTATTAGATACAATCATGAACTATATCGTACAACGAAAAGGTAAACAAATTAGACCCATGTTTGTATTTCTAACTGCACGACTTTGTGGTGAAGTAACACAAGCAACTTATGATGCAGCTTCCTTAGTAGAGTTGTTACATACTGCTACATTAGTGCATGATGATGTAGTAGATGAATCTTATCAGCGTAGAGGATTTTTAAGTATTAATGCAGTTTGGAAAAATAAAATTGCAGTTTTAGTTGGAGATTATTTATTATCAAAAGGCTTATTGTTATCAGTTGAAAATGGACGATTCAGTATGCTTCAAATCGTATCAAATGCTGTAAAAGATATGAGTGAGGGGGAGTTATTACAAATTGAAAAAGCAAGAAGATTAGATATTAAAGAAGAAGTGTATTATGAAATTATTCGTCAGAAAACAGCCTCATTAATTTCAAGTGCTTGTGCTTGTGGTGCTGCTTCATCAACAAATGATGAAAAAGTGATTCAGCAAGCAAAAATGCTCGGTGAAAAAATTGGTATGGCTTTTCAAATTAAGGATGATTTATTTGATTATGGAGATGCCGAAATTGGTAAACCAAGAGGTATAGATATTAAAGAACGTAAGATGACTTTACCACTTATTTATACATTAAATAAATGTGAGTCAACTATTAAAAAGAAAATCATTAACATCGTTAAAAATGAAAATGAAGATAAAGATAAAGTGCGTGAAGTAATAGCTTATGTAAAGCAATATGGAGGTATTGAGTATACCATTCAAAAGATGAATGATTATAAAGAAGAAGCCCTTAAAATTTTAGACACATTTGAAGCGAATGAAGCTTCTAACTCATTAAGATTATTAATAGACTATACGATAAGTAGAGAAGTTTAAAAGGTAATACCTGTTCCAAATTCAAGCATTTCAGCTATAGCGTTATGTGTTTTTAAATTAACACTTACAAACATTTTTTGCTCTTTGTTTTTACCAAAAGCATAATAATAATAATTTGCACCGAATTTAAAATAATACGATTTTGGTTTAGGTTCGACGTAATAAACATAATACCCTACTAAAGCAAATAATCCAAGTTTACCAAACATCAGTTCATCTCCTATATATACACTCATATTAGTAGCTTTCCATCGTTGGTTGGTGCCTTTATGTATTTCTGAATATTTAAATTGTTGATACAACATAGGGTCATAAGCAATATTAACTCCCATCATAATTTTATTAACAGAGCCAGTGTATCTATTATATCCAATAGTACCAATATATTTTGGAAATTTTGGTCCGCCGGCTACTTTACCCATTTCATTAAATCCCATACTAAATTTAACAAGACCTTCATTTCGTTTTCTAGGTTTTCCAGGTTTATTTAAATTATATGAATAATCTTTTACCCAAGGAAAAATATGCAATCCTATGGAACCAGCAACAAGATTGATTCCCAAATTTGGATTTTGAAATTTAGCATTTGACCAATGCGTTAATGAACCATTCGTAGTTATATATATATGTTCATTTATTTTCCAATTAAATCCCATTTTAAATTGCGTGATATTATTAATAACAGAGCCTGTCATAACATTCAAAGGGTTGTCAACAGGATTGTTGTGTTTGGTTAAAAAGCCAATACCAAATCCCATTCTAAAAAAACCATCTACATGTTTGGTTCTAAACAACCATAAATTTATATAGGGAAGTAATGAAAAAGAATGACCAAAATATTGTCTATCTCCATAAATTGCATGCATAAACGAAACGCCTACATTGGGGTATTTACGCTGTCTTTGCCAAGGCTTTTCACCAAAATTATAGAAATTAACTCCAATTTCATAAGCATTGGAGAACTGATGAATGGGTGTAGTTACTCGACTATTATGTTTAATGATTTTACCGAAATAATAAGTTGTTTCAATACCATATTTAGCTTGCTTAGGAGGCTGTATATAGAATTTATTTGTTCCTTTTGAATTTAAAAAGATACAAACTACAACGATAAGTAAAAAAATCTTCTTCAAAATAAATTAACTAAGTGGTAAAAGTAATAACTTTGAAGTGCAATGAAAAAATTAGTCACATATTTTGTACAAGGCCTATTAGTCTTTTCACCTTTTATATTTACAGTATTTATTATTACCAAGGCTTTTAACATGGTAGATGATCCAGCCAATGAAGTAATTAATATTGTTTTTGGAAGGTATTATAAAGGGTTAGGATTTTTATTAATATTAATTACTATTACTTTTTTGGGTTTTTTAAGTTCAACCATCATTTTTAGAGGGGTTTTTAAATGGATAGAAAATATTATTCTTAGAAATTCATTAATACGAATGATATATACCTCTATCAAAGATTTATCCAATGCATTTATGGGGGAAAAGAAAAAATTTAATAAACCTGTATTAGTACAATTAGATAAACATAATGGTATTTATAAATTAGGATTTATTACACAGCAGAGCATGGATTTGATTGCTGAAAAAGATTTAATTGCGGTGTATTTGCCCATATCTTATTCTATTGCTGGAGATTTGTATTTAGTAGAAAAAGAGCTAGTGAAGCCTATTAATATTAACTCTAGTGAAGCGATGAAATTTATTGTGAGCGGAGGAGTAACACATATTGATATTAAACCTAAAAATGAAGATGAATAAAAAATATCAATTTTTAATTTTATTTATAGTGTTGCATGTATTTACTGTACATCAGGCATTTGCTTGGGGTTTTTGGGCACATAAACGAATCAATAGATTAGCAGTATTTACTTTGCCACCTGAAATGATGCCTTTGTTTAAAGCAAATATTGAATTTCTTACAGACCATGCAGTAGATCCTGATAAAAGAAGATATGCCATTAAAGAAGAAGCCCCACGTCATTATATAGACTTAGATCATTACTGTGTTTATCCCTGTAAAGATTTTCCAAAAAAATGGAATGATGCTAAAGTTAAATATACCGAAGACACTCTAAATGCATATGGAATAGTTCCATGGTATATTCAAATTATGATGACACGACTTACGAATGCATTTAAAGAGAAAGATAAAAATAAAATATTGAAGTATGCAGCAGATATTGGTCATTATACAGCTGATGCACACGTGCCATTACACACGAGTGAAAATTATAATGGACAAATGACTAATCAAGTTGGTATACATGGTTTTTGGGAAAGTAGAGTGCCTGAGTTATTAGGTGAAAATTATGATTATTTTGTAGGAAAAGCTAGTGTAGTAAAAAACCCAAATGATTGGATTTGGAATATTGTTTTACAAAGTCATCAAGCATTAGATACGGTATTATCTTTTGATAAAAAATTAAAAGAAACTTTTCCAAGCGATCGAATTTATAGCTATGAACAGCGTGGAGAAACTATAGTGAAAGTATATAGCGAAGAGTTTACTAAAGCGTATGATTTGAAGATGGGTGATTTAGTTGAACGAAGAATGCGAGCATCCATTTTAGATGTCGGCTCTATCTGGTTTACTTGTTGGGTAAATGCAGGTCAGCCAGATTTAAGCAAACTGGAAGATAAACCACTTACTAGTGAAGAAAAAAAGGAACAAGAAAATGAAGAAAAACTATATCAACAAAAAGGTCAACAACTAGGTAGACAGCACGATGAAACTGGCAAAGATGGGATTAAGTAATGCTTAAGATTAGTCCAGATAAAACAATACAGCTGAAAAAATTTACAGTATTATTTATAAATATTTTACTAGGTATTCTATTTCTTTATCCGGCATATTCTAAAATTTATTTAATTGAAATATTAGAAAATAATCTCGTAGATATGGGTTTTGTTTCTTGGAACCTTGCACCAATATTTGCAAGTTTATTAATTTCATTTGAATTTGTTTTAGGTGTTTTTTTGATTAGTCAGTTTAAACTAAAAAAAATAACTTACCCAATTGCATTATTTACTTTAGTATTTTTTATTTTTTATTTACTACTTAGTATTCACAAATATGGGAATACAGGTAATTGTGGATGTTTTGGTGTTCAAATAATGATGACACCTTTACAAGGAATTTATAAAAACATCATTATTATAATCATTATTTTACTCGCTTATTTTTTACAATCAGACATAGTTGTTTCATTTAAATTTTATCTTGTATTTGTTATTATAACTTCAGTTATAGCTTTTAGTATACCTTTTATACTAAATCCAATAGCTATAAATGAAAAAGGATTTATAGCAGAAAAAATACCTCATATACTTACGCTAGATTCACTCTATAACGAGGATTCGAAAATAAGTAAGCAATCACTGGAGCTTAAAAACAATAAGCAGATTATTGCATATTTAAGTATGTATTGTTTGCATTGTAAAATTGCTGCACAAAAATTAAGTTTATTCAAAGAAAAAAATCCAAAGCTCCCCATTCATTTTATTCTAGTGGGCAATAAGGGATTAGTAGCCGATTTTAAAAAGGAGTCGAAATTTAAAAATATAGATTATTACTTTACAAGTAATAAAATCTTGATGAAAGATACAGATGCCTCGTTTCCTAAAATTTATATGGTAGATAATTCAAAAGCAATGAAATTGTGCGAAAAGTATTATCTAATAGACATGGACGAAATAGAGGCTTGGCTGAATGAAAAATAATTAGTTTATAATTGTAGATACTATAATTATTATATACATTTTAAATAAATCAAATTTTTAATCACAATGAAAAAAATTATATTATTTATTAGTATTCTTAGTGTATCATTAATTTCCGTAGCACAAAATAATGATGCAATAGTATGGTTTGGTTTAGATTTTACACAAGCTCGATTAATAGGTTCTGAGGGCTTTACAGATGTGCAAAAAATAAAGGATTATTATTTCAATGAATGGAATAATGTGATTGTTGCAGAAAGCGATAAATACAATATCAGTAAATATTTTGCAAAATCTACGGTTAATAGAGATTTAACAATATGTGAGAGAAGAAATAAAACAGTAAATGTTTCCACCCTTATTACCAATAACAGCTATACGCTAGATAGAGCTAATATTGACAAAGTTATTAAAGATTATAAATCAAAAGAGACTGGTATAGGATTGGTTTTTGTAGTAGAGAGTTTTGATAAAACTAAAGAGAAGGCATTTGTATATGTTACTACATTTGATATTGCCACTAGAAAAATTATTAAATGTGTAAAAGTTGAGGGAAGCGCCTCTGGTTTTGGATTTAGAAATTATTGGTTAGGTGCAATAGCCAGTGTAATGAAAGCAAGTGCTAGAGCGATGAAATAAATTTTAATTAGTAACCCATTTTATATCATTGAAGTATTTGAAGGATTTATTGAATTTCATTATAAAATGTATAAATCAATAATTTATACTAGTATATTTGCATTCATTAATCAATTTTAAATATCTATTATCATGTCAATTAACGTTAAGCTATTAGCTGATATATGTCGTATTCCTGGAACATCTGGTTTTGAACATAAAGTAAGAGCCTTTGTACAAAAAGAATTAAAAGGTTATGTAGATGAAATGTATACAGATCATATGGGCAATTTAATTACTATTAAAAAAGGTAAAAGTTCTAAGAAAAGAGTAATGGCTGCTGCACATATGGATGAAATTGGCTTTATGGTGACACATATTGATGAAAAAGGTTTTTTACGTTTCCATACCATTGGTGGTTTTGATCCTAAAACACTTACTGCACAAAGAGTAATTGTACATGGCAAAAAAGATGTAATTGGGGTAATGGGTGCTAAACCAATACATGTAATGACTCCAGAAGAAAGAGCAAAAGTGCCTCAAACAAAAGATTACTATATCGATTTAGGATTAAGCAAAGAAGAAGTTGAAAAAATTGTTAAAGTAGGAGATCCAGTTACTCGTGAAAGAGAATTAATTGAAATGGGTAATAATGTAAATGTAAAATCACTTGATAATAGAGTTTCTGTTTTTATATTAGTAGAAGTGATGAAGGAATTAAAAAAAGAAAAAATTCCTTATGATTTTTATGGGGTGTTTACAGTTCAAGAAGAAGTAGGTATTAGAGGAGCCCATGTTGCGGCACATCATATTAATCCTGATTTTGGTTTTGGTTTAGATACAACCATTGCTAACGATACACCTGGTGCACCAGCTCACGAAATGATTACAGAATTAGGGAAAGGGACTGCTATAAAAGTAATGGACTCTTCTGCAATATGTGATTATAGAATGGTAGAGTATATGAAACAAGTAGCTTCCAAGAAAAAAATCAAATATCAATTAGAAATTTTAACAGCTGGAGGTACGGATACTGCAGGTATGCAACGTATGGCTAAAAATGGTACTATAGCTGGAGCTGTTTCTATTCCTACTCGTAATATTCACCAAGTTATAGAAATGTGTGATAAAAGCGATATCAAAGGTAGTATCGATTTATTAAGAGAATCAGTTAAAAATATAGACACCTTTGATTGGGCACATAAATAAAACTAAAATTATACAATAAAAAAAGAGGAGTTTGAAATAAGCTCCTCTTTTTTTATATCAATATTTTTACAGCTAGTGGCATACAAGTAAATTCAAATGGTCCGGTGCCAATAAGTTCACCTTCCGCCTGTGTATAGGTATTTTCACTATTATCACTTACACTTACTTTTATATGATTGGTTTTATACGAGACTACTTTTTTTAGATTCGTATAACTACCACTATACATTTTATGTGTGTTTAATAATACCATTGGTATAGATAAATCTTTTACAATCACTACATCAAATAATCCATCATTATTGATGGCATTTGGTGCTAATTTCATGCCTCCACCAGCATATTTATTTAAAGCAATAATACTGGTATAACTTTTACATTCTATAATCTGATTATCAAATTCAATTTTTAATGCAATATGTTTATAGCGAAATAATGATTTAAGCATGGCAAACAAATAAGCAAATCGATTTGATTTTTCGCTTTGCATATTTTGTACTACAAAAGCGTCAAAGCCTACACCAGCCATATTGATGAAGTAGTGATTGCGTCTTTCTTTTTCAATGATACAAGAAATTTTGCCTACATCATGTAGTAAATAATCTTGTTCTATAAATCGTTGAACGAAAAATTCAATACTGGTATCTTTAAAATTATTTCGTTGCCAATCATTGCCAGTACCACAAGAGTAAAAGGCAATTTGTATCTCTTGATTCTCGCAAGTGTTTTGTAACATCACTCCATTTACTGCATCGTGTAAAGTACCATCACCTCCAATACATAAAAAATTTCTATATCCATCACTAACGGCGTCTATTAATAAAGTTGTTGCATGGTGAGGAAATTTAGTATGTGTATGGAAAAAATCAAAAGATTCAGAAAGCTGAGAATCTATATAATTCCAAACTTCTTCGCTTTTCCCAAATCCAGATATAGGATTTATAATTACAAACCAATCGTTTTTATTTCTCATCTAGTATTTTTTTCTATTGCTACTAATGCATGATATCTTTTGGATAATACAAATACAAAAAACAATATATACAAACCTAATAATAACATACTAAATAATATGCCTTTTTTTGAGTCGAAAAAAGGTATGGCAAATACTAAACCCATCACAAATCGAGTAAAATAGCTAGAAGTATTTGTTACACTATTTACACGACCGATTACTTCATTAGGTACAATTTTAAAAAAGTATGTATTTCGATAAATACGAATACCTGCATTACAAGCTCCAATTACAAAGTTTAAAAATATAAATACCGATATATTCGTATTAAAAAGATAACAGAAATATACCAAACTACCGATAAACAATAAGCCGATTATTTTTATGATGTTATTAGCTGCTCTAAATAGATAGGTTACTAAAATACCTGCCGACATAGCGCCTAATGCAAAGCACATTTCTGCTCCTGCAAAAACATAGGAAGGTGCTTCTAAATATTTATTGATATAAATAGGTAATTGATAATAACTACACATGATAATTGTATTGAAAACCGCTGCAGCACCAATACCTAGCCAAAGTAAGTTTTTGTTTTGTAGTAAATAATCAATCCCAAATTTAAATCTATCACGTAAACTAGTTGTGTCGATTTCTCTAGTTTTTGTTGGTACATAATTCATAAACAATAACAATAAGAAAGAGATAAAATAAGTCACCCCATCCAATAAAAACACATCTGCTAATTTCCAAGTTTGAAAATGAAATTGTATACCTAGTGTATCTAATAAAGCTGATTCTTTTCCATCATAACCACTTAATAATACAGCCGCTAATCCACCACTAATAACAGTAGCGGCCTGACCTTGAATCTCTACCATAGATAAAATACGCATGTAGTTTTTTGGTTCACTTATTTCTTGTGCTAATGCATATAAGTTGGGATAGTAAATATTATAAATAAGTGTTGTGCAAGTAAAGACAGCCATCGCTAAAAACATACTTACTTCATTAGTTTGATACGCAACAAATGCAGCCGAACATAATGCTATTGCTCCAAAAATATTCATCGCTAAAAAAAGTTTTTTGCGACTGTGTTTATCGATGAGCGTGCCTGCATATAAGCCCCATATCATAGATATTAAAATCAAAAGGCTATAAAATATTCCAAACATGCTTCCTATTTTAAGCACTGCATTAAAATACCAAACCACACCAATCATACTAATACCTTGTGCACAAGAACTAATGATATTCGCTAAAAAAAGTAAAGCAACCGCTTTTTTATTGTTCAATTATGTTTACTTTGTAAGATGAAAAAAATAACTTCTTTAGATGAAAAAGAAATTTTGGCGAAGATACTAAAATATTGCGCCTATAGAGAACGCACCTGGCAAGAAGTGAATCAAAAGTTTTATGAATACCAAACCAGTGAAGAAATTAAAGAACGTATCATTGCTTTTTTAAAAGAAGAAAATTATGTCAATAACGAACGCTATACACAGTCATATGTAAGAGGGAAAGTGAATATTAAAAAATGGGGCAAACAAAAAATTAAAAACGAATTGCGACATAAAAACATCAGTGGTGAAGAAGTACAACAAGCACTAGATAATATCGATGAAATAGCCTATAAACAAAGTCTTGTAGATTTGTTAATTAAAAAGAATAAATCTCTCAAAGATGAGATTAAAAATGATAGAAGAAATAAATTAGTGCGTTATGCCTTAAGTAAAGGCTATGAAATGGATTTAATTTTTAATTGTTTGAAAGAGATTGTTTAAATTACTTTTTTACAACTTTAGCTTTCCATGTATGTAGTTGGTCGAATGCCTTGATATAATAAATGCCTGAAGAAATATTGGGCATTTCAAATTTATAGTTTGATACCTGATTCAAATTATTTTCTTCAACAATTATTTTTCCTTGTGCATCATAAATTACTAAATGTAAATCTTTGCTAGTTGGCAATTTAATAAAAGTAAAATCACTAAATGGATTTGGTAATACCATTAATTCACTATTGGTTTCAATTGTTTCTATTCCTGCGCCAATAGTTGATACCGTTCTACTAATTGTATCTGAGCCACAATAATTAGATACAATCAATGTTACAGTATACACATCGGCTGAACTGTATATGTGATTCACTGTAGAGCGAGTAGATGTAGTTACGTTTGCACTTCCATCACCAAAATTCCACTCATAACTATCGCCATTTAATGTGAATGAAAGGAAATTAAAATTGCGTAATACATTCGCATAATTGAATGAAGCGACTGGTAATGTATCTTCTACCACATAAAAATTTGCTGATATACCAATACATCCTATACTATCAGCGATAGTTACTTTGTACATTCCAGGATTATTTATGCTTATTGGATTTACTGTTTCTCCAGTATTCCAACTATAAGAATTATATATACCTGTTTCTAATAGAATAGAATCTCCTAAACAAAAAATGCTATCACCTGTAATGCTAGGATAAGGTGTATACGTCGGATGAATAGTTTGAGAAGCATTTAAAGTACAGCCATGTAAATCTGTTACAAGTAATGTATACGTACCTACTGATAAGGAGTCTATAGCATTTGTTGTATCTCCAGTATTCCATACATATTGATATGGGTTGGTTCCACCTGAAACAATTGCAGTAATAGCCCCATCATGAATTTCTGTACAAGTTGCATCTGCCAAGTTGAATAATATACTTAATGAATCAGGTTCAGTAATTGTAAATGATTCAATTTTAGCGCAATTGTATTTGTCATAAACAGTAACAGAATAGTTTCCTGCAGCTAAACTATCAATAGCATTTAGTGTGTCGCCAGCACTCCATTCATATGTGTATGGTGCTTTTGGACCTACAGTGCTTATACTAGCAGTTCCATCATATCTACCTTTGCAACTTACATTATTAGTAATGATAGTTGAATGATAGGGAGTATAAGGTTTGTATTTGCTTTCTTGATCACGAATAGTTCCATTGATGTCAATACATTTAAAATTTGCTGTATCTCCGTTGATTTCAAACTTTACATATTCACTAATTTTCAAAACCAATTGTACTTGCGAATAAGTATTCCATTGAGTTTCTGTATTAGTTGTTGGATCTTGTCCTGAACCGCCTGAAATAATATATTTTACACCATTGGCTTCTCCTTTTTGATATAAGTGCGTATGTCCGTTTAATACATAATCTACATCATATAGCTCAAATAATGGTACAATGGTAGTACGCATATCGGCATTGCCACCATACATAAAATAATCTGTAAATGGAATGAGATAATCTAAGCTCCAGTAATTGGTCCAAGCGGGCTCATGAAAGAAACAAAACAACCATTCTTTATCATTACATCGTAATTCATCTTCTAGCCAACGATATTGTGCAGAGCCTACCGCATATGACATATGAGGATCTAAACAAATAAATTTCGCATTCCCCCATATAAAAGAATAGTAGCGCTCAGTATTTGCTGGATTATTATGCGGAAGATAAAAAGATTCCAAGTATGTAGCTGCTCCATCAAAATAGGTATCATGATTGCCAATTGCTGTAAAATGACATTGTTTAGCTAATTGATTGGTGTATATTTGAAAAAATATATCATCATAGTTGTCGCCTCCAGCAGTGCCTGCTCCTTGGTCGACATCACCCGTAACTACCCCAAAATCTACATCTTCAGCATTCATTAACGTTGCAATATCGTGTTGAATGGTTGAATTAAACCCACAATCGCCATAATGTAAAAATTTAAAATGATGATTACTATCAGGCATGGCAGTTGAAAAATACTCAATTGGGTAAGGTGCATGGCCAGCTGTATGTACTTGATAATAATACTTTTGATTACTTGCTAAACCTGTAAGTAACATCACATGTTTTTGAGTAGCGCTGCTTTCACGTAAAGTATCAGTAAGACTTGTAGAACTTAAACCATAAGCAATAGTGCCAATACCAGCGGTAGCATTACGCCAGGCAATAATAGCACTGTGCTCATCGGGCGATTGTACATAAGGATAACGGTCTACTACTTGAGAATTTGATATAAAAGTAATTAGACAAAGCAATAATATCGCAGCAACGTTTTTATTCATCATAATATTAGGGAAATAGCTTGTTGTAAAATTAATGTAAATTAATTGTTAAGCAAAAATCAATCAAATATTAAGCAACAAAGACTATGTATCTATTGTAAAATATACTAAATCAGATTAACAGATCAACTTATATATCTTTTGGAGCTTATTTTTTAGTCAATAAGTTCTCTCTATTTACACTAATAAATTAATACCTTTGCACACCAATTCATATGGCAAAGCAAGAGGAAAGTATTATTATTAAAGGTGCTCGTGAGCATAATCTAAAAAATGTAGATTTAACATTACCTAAAAACAAATTAATTGTTTTTACAGGTGTTTCAGGTAGTGGTAAATCTTCTTTATGCATGGATACTTTATATGCAGAAGGGCAGCGCAGATATGTAGAGAGCTTGTCATCATATGCTCGTCAGTTCTTGATGAGAATGAATAAACCAGATGTAGATTATATCAAAGGGATAACGCCTGCGATTGCTATCGAACAAAAAGTGAGTACTCGTACAACAAGAAGTACTGTTGGTACACTCACAGAAATATATGATTATTTAAGACTGTTATATGCTCGTGTGGGTAAAACCATTTCACCAATAAGTGGTAAAGAAGTCAAAAAACATGAAGTGAAAGATGTGGTCGATTTTGTGTTTTCGTATGCAGCCGATACCAAAGTGCAGTTGTTTGCGCCAATTCAACTGAAAAGAAAAATTGAAGATGAGTTGAACATACTTATGCAAAAAGGTTTTACACGAGTATTATATAAAAAAGAGTTATATAAAATTGAAGACTTAGCGCAGCAAGACCTGAAAAAAAATAAAGAGGATTCTTTATGGATCTTAATCGATAGAGTGGTTGCTGAAAATACCGAAGATAATCATTCTCGAGTGGCTGATTCAGTACAAACCTGTTTCTATGAAGGTAATGGAGAATGTATAGTAGATATTGATCAAAAATTTCACATCTTCAATAATAAGTTTGAATTGGATGGAATGCGTTTTGAAGAACCCACTCAGCATTTCTTTAATTTCAATAATCCATATGGTGCATGTAAAACCTGTGAGGGTTTTGGAACTGTTATCGGTATTGATGAGGATTTAATTATTCCAGATAAAAATTTATCGGTTTATGAAGGAGCCATCGCTTGTTGGAAAGGCGAAAAAATGAAAGAGTGGAATGAACGATTAATTAAACATGGAATTAAATTCGATTTCCCAATTCACAGATCGATTAAAGATTTAACTAAAGCAGAGAAACAATTACTATGGACTGGTAATGAATATTTTCAAGGACTTACAGAGTTTTTTAAGTTTTTAGAAGCAGAGAGTTATAAAATTCAATATCGTGTAATGTTATCTCGATATAGAGGTCGAACTACCTGTAATGATTGTCAGGGCTCCCGTTTACGCGCAGATAGTAATTATGTTAAAGTTGGAGATATGACACTTTCAGATTTGCTGATGACTCCTATTGATGAAGCTTATGAGTTTTTCGATAAAATTAAATTAAGCAAACAAGATCAACATATTGCTGATCGTATTATTGTCGAAATAAAAAATCGATTGAAAGTAATGGTCGAGATTGGACTAGGCTATCTAACGCTTAATCGTTTTTCAAATACATTAAGTGGTGGTGAAACACAACGTATCAATCTTACTCGTATATTAGGAAGTAATCTTACCGATAGCTTATACATGCTGGATGAACCTAGTATTGGCCTACATCCTAAAGATACTGAAAAACTAATTATGGTGATTAAACAATTGCGTGATATGGGCAATACCGTAATTGTGGTAGAGCATGATGAAGAAATGATACGCGAAGCAGATTTTCTAGTAGATATGGGTCCTTATGCAGGTGTGAATGGAGGTGAAGTAGTGTTTAGCGGACATGCAAAAGATTTGAAATCGGTTATTGAAACCAGTCTTACAGCTCAATATATGTTGGGTAAACAAGTGATAGAAGTTCCAAAAACGAGAAGAAAATTTATCAATAGTATAGAAATTACAGGAGCATCACATCATAATTTAAAAAACATAGATGTCAAATTTCCATTACAAGCTTTAACCATTGTAACAGGAGTTTCGGGGAGTGGTAAAACTACTTTAGTTAAAAAAATACTATATCCTTTAATAGCTAATTTAACAGAAGATAATTCAGGTGAAAAGCCAGGTTTCTATAAAGATTTAAAAGGAGAGTATAATCAAATTAAACAAGTAGAATTAATTGATCAAAATCCATTAGGCAGAACTTCTAGAAGTAATGCAGTGACCTATACAAAAAGTTATGATGCCATACGAGAGTTATTTTCGCAACAACAACTTTCGAAGTTACGTGGATTTAAACCCAAAGATTTTTCGTTTAATGTTGAAGGTGGTAGATGTGAGACTTGTAAAGGAGATGGAGAGATAGTAGTTGAAATGCAATTCTTAGCTGATGTACATTTAGTTTGCGATAGTTGTAAAGGAAAACGATTTAAAGACGATGTGTTAGAAGTAACCTATAAAGACAAAAATATTTTCGAAGTATTGAGTATGAGTATCGATGAAGCGATGGAGTTTTTTATTCATCATGCAGATATTCGATTACGTATAAAACCATTACAAGATATTGGATTGGGATATATTACCTTGGGTCAAAGTACCTCTACGCTGAGTGGTGGTGAAGCACAGCGATTAAAGTTAGCATCATTTCTTGGTAAAGGGGCTGTAACACATCCAGTTCTATTTATTTTCGATGAACCTACTACTGGGTTACATTTTTATGATGTTCAAAAATTATTATACGCTTTTGATGCATTGATAAAATTAGGTCATACCTTAGTGGTCATTGAACATAATTTGGATGTGATTAAATGTGCAGATTGGCTAATTGATTTAGGTCCTGAGGGAGGTAAAAATGGTGGAGACCTTATTTTTCAAGGTGTTCCAGAAGATATATTGACTAATAAAAAAAGTCAAACGGCTCGATTTTTAAAAGAGAAATTAAATTCGAAATAAGTAAAATATTTAAATATTTTTAAATAGTGAAAAAAATACAACTGATACTATTATTCGTTTTTTGTTTTTTTATTTCTAATGCCCTAGATTTAAAAGGATTGGTAGTAGATAATGATACGAAACTTCCTATAAGTGGTGCTTTGATTCGAATTATGATCAATGGAGTAGAAACGGGAAAAACAAACACCTCTGCTGATGGCAATTTTACTATTGCTTTGCAAAGAGATGTAGTATACAAAGTGTATATAGATAAAAAAGGATATGAGCAAATTCGATTAGATATCTCTACGAAATTCTCAAGTACTATCAATGAAATACCTGCTTTAGATATTGCACTTATTAAAGTAAAAACTCCTGTAGCAAGCACTACTACAAATACTACTACTCCTACCACCACCACCACATCTAATACTGCACCTAGTATTGTTTTAAAAGGCAAAGTATACAACCAAGTAATTGGAGGAATGGCAGGTGCAGAAGTAATATTAAAAAACAATATTACAGGTGTTGTTCAAAAAGATATTACTATTGAAAATGGAAATTATGCATTTACACTTGAGGCTAATAAAAATTATACTTTAACTGTTACATCTACAAGTACACAACCGAATTATAATTATGAGAGCTATTTAATTTCAACATTAGGTGTAAGTTCTAGTGTTCAAATAGTACGTAATTTTGAAAACAAAGGAGAAATTTATCAAGAAATTACAGCAAATAAAGAAAATAATACTCCAGCAGTTATAGTAGTTAAGAAAACAAAAAAGAATAAAAAAGAGATTGTTGCTCGTAATATTGTTGTGAAAATTACAGATGTTAATCCGAAAGAAAAAGAAGATAAGAGAACGATAATTGATAGTACTAAAATCAAACAGCAAGAAGAGAAAAAAAAGGAAGAATTAAGATTAGCTGAAGCAAAAAAAATTGCGGATCAAAAAATGATTGATGAAAAATTGGCACAATTAGCACTCGAGAAAAAACAATTAGATGAGCAAAAGAAATTAGCAGAAGACAAAAAACTTCAAAATCAAAATGCTAAGGAACAAGAAAAACAATTAGCTATTGAGAAAAAATTAGCAGAACAAAAATTAATAGAAGATCAAGCGAAAGAAGCACAAAGATTGGCTGAAGAAAAAAGAATAGCTGAAGAAAAGGCACTCGAAGATAAAAAACAAATACAAATTGCCTATAACAAATATCTAGATTCTATTGTAGCGTATAGTGGACCACGTTTTATGCATAGTTCTAAAACGAAAGAAGATATAGCTAGAGAATCAAAAATATCTGCTAACTATATGGGGGATGTAGTAAAAGATACTATTGTAGACTCGCCGATTACAAGCAAAGCTCTTTTACCTATTACAGTAGATGAAAATCGCACCCCTGTAATAGAAAATAAAATATATTTTGGTCCAGGGAAAGCGATATTAGATGAGGAAGCCAAAAAATATTTATTAGAAATGTCTAATAAATTAATTGGGAATCTAAATTTAAAGTTAACTATTTCTGTACATGCCGATGCTAACGATGAAGCTAGTGTAGCAGATTATATATGTAAACTACGAACAAAAAATATTACCGATTTATTGTTACATAAATACAATGTAAACTTTTCACAATTAGTAATAAGAAGTGCAGGTAGTGCACAAGGTGCAAATACTTGTAAAAAAGGAGATGCTAATTGTACAGAATTAGATCATCAAATGAATCGTAGAGTTGAGGTGTCTCTTAATCCTTAATTCTTACTCCAACTAACAGCACCGTCTTTTTCATCTTTCACTTGAATTTGTAAGGCAGCTAGTTTATCTCTAATCAAATCAGAGGTACTCCAATTTTTATTGGTGCGTGCTTCTTTACGCATTTCTAATATCAAGTCCATCAATCCATTTGTAACAGAGTTATCAGCATTGTCGATTATCTTCAAGCCTAATACATCTTCAAAATATACTTTAAATGCTGATTGTAATGATTGAAGTGTAGTTTTATGAATGGTTAAATTTTCATGCTTTATTTTATTGATATAACTAGCCAATTCAAATAATACCGCTATTGTTTTTGGGGTATTAAAATCATCGTCCATATTTACTTTTAACAATGCAATCTGATTTGAAATCTCTTCATCAATAGCAGTAAGTGAATCACTAGAATTAAATTTTGTCGCATCAAATTCAGTTACCAATTTAAAAGCTTCACTTAGTCTAGCATAGCCTTTTTCAGCGGCTTGTAGTGCTTCATTTGAAAAATCTAAAGTACTGCTATAATGGGTTTGCATCATGAAAAATCTCACCACACTTGGGCTATAACCTTTTTCTAGTAAAGGGTGAGTACCTGCAAATAGTTCCATAGGTAAAAATGAATTGCCTTTTGATTTACTCATCTTTTCGCCATTTACGGTAAGCATATTGGTATGTATCCAATAACGTACTGGATCTATACCATCTGCACCAACACTTTGGGCTATTTCACATTCATGATGAGGAAACTTAATATCATTACCACCTGCATGAATATCAAATTCTTTCCCTAAGTATTTAGTGCTCATCACCGAACATTCTAAATGCCAGCCCGGCACTCCCTCACCCCATGGTGAATTCCATTTTTGTATATGTTGTGGAGTTACTGCTTTCCAAATACTAAAATCAGCGAAATATTTTTTTTCTTCTTGTCCGTCTAAATCCCTGGTGGTTTCTAATTGTTCATCTATTTTTCTACCACTCAGTTTTCCATAATTATATTTCTCAGCATATTTTCTTACATCAAAATAAACACTTCCATTTACCACATATCCATATCCGTTATCAATAATACGTTGAACCATTTCTATTTGTTCTAATATATGCCCTGTTGCTGTTGGTTCTATACTAGGAGGTAATAAATTAAATAGTTTACAAACTTCATGAAAATTTACGGTGTATTTTTGAACTACTTCCATGGGTTCAATTTGCTCTAATCGAGCTCTATCTCCAATACGATCCATATCCTCGCCCGAATCTGTGGTGATATGTCCAGCATCAGTTATATTGCGCACATAACGCACTTTATAACCACAATGCATTAAGTATCTGTACATCATATCAAATGAGGTAAAAGAACGTAAATTTCCTAGATGAACTTCACTATATACCGTTGGTCCACAGGCATAAAATCCAACAAAAGGAGGGTTTAACGGAATAAATTCTTCTTTTTTTCTACTTAATGAATTGTATATAACTAATCTTGATTCCATGTAGTAAAGATACAATAGATGAAATAAATGAAAACAATTTTATTCTTACTTTAAGCTAAAAGTGCTGATAATAGGATAGTGATCGCTATAGTCTTTTTCTATAGTTTTATACGAATTGATTTGAATGGCTGCGTCAAATAATAAATAATCGATACGTAATGTTGGAATTATTTTCGAATAGGTTCTACCAAAACCAAAACCGTTTTGAACATGAGCATCATGCATATTTTTAGAAAGCTTTTGATAGGTATATGAAACGGGAGGGTCATTGAAATCGCCACAGATAATCTTAGGGTTTTCACAGGCATTGATACTCTCAAGTACTTCGTTCACTTGTTTTCCTCTTTTGACAGCTGCATTTTTAATTTTTCGTAAAATATTCTCTGTTTTTTGAGAATTCGTTTCTTGGTTTTCTTGAATTTGGTCGATATACTTATAATCATTATAACCGAAATGAATAGATTGCATATGTACATTATATACACGAACTATTTGATTTTTAATTTTAATATCTGTATAAATACAAGTATTTCCAGTGCTATTATAAAAATCAATTTTATCTTGATCAATAATTGGATATTTGCTTAAAGTGATAATACCCCAAGTACGTAATCCTTTCTTGCCTTTGATACTAACCGTTTTGCCATAATAACTATACTTAAAACCTAAGGTTTTCTTTAAATCTTCAATATTATTAAATCGCATAGTATCATTATAAAATTCTTGTAAACAAAGAATATCTGGCGCTTCTTCTTTCAATAAATCAAACATTTTTTGTCTAGTCTCTTTATTATGACTCCAATTATACAAGTCGAAATTTCGAACATTATAGGATATGATTTTAATGTCCTTTTCTTTATTCTCATGTGTAGAGATGGTGAATGTGCGATGTAAAAATGGAAATGTAAATAATAATGGAATTAATGAAACTAGAGAATACTTTTTATTTTTGGTTAATAACCAAAATAAAACTAAAAAAATATTGATACATACAAAAAATGGGAAAATAAAACCTAAAAATGCCAATGGCCAATAGTAGGATGGATTTACAAAACAACCAATAGTAGTAGCTAATAAACTAATACCACAGATAATATTGATAAATACTAAAAACTTTTTCACTTAACGAATATACAATCTTTTGAAAAAAAATAAAGAGACGAAATAAAATATTATGATTCGTTGCTGTATTTGAATAAGAATTCTTTTTCCGCAGCACTAAGACTATCATATCCACTTTTACTAATCTTATCTAAGATAATATCTAATTCTTTTTGTTTTGAAAGTTCTCTTTTAGGTGCTTTTTTAGTATTCAAATCACTATAAACTACTTTCATTTTATTTTTTCTAGAGAATAAATTTGTTACCCATTCTAAAAATCGATTAAGGGGTTTCGAAAAATCATTCCCATTTTGTAATTGCTTAATAAATATATATCCAAATAAGGCACCTCCTAAATGTGCTATACTTCCACCAACATTGCTGAAAGTAGGAATAGATACTAAATTGATTAATATCAATGCTAATGCGATATACCTGATTTGTACATTTCCAATTATAAATAATCGAACTTCAGCTGTGGGACTGATCGTTGCCGCGGCTACTATAATAGCTGCTATTCCAGCAGATGCACCAATCAAAGAAGTGTTTGCATCTAAATTAGGTAAAATAGAAAATGTAATGATACTAATGAATGCACCACTTAATCCACCAAAAAGATATAAGGATAACGTTTTAGAATTGCCCACTACATTCTCTAAGATTTGTCCAAACCAATACAAACTAAGCATGTTAAAAAACAAATGAAATAATCCATAATGAACAAATTGATAGGTAATAATAGTATAAGGTAAATAAATGAAATTTAGAAAATTTAAAGGCATTTCGATGTATTTCCCTACATATAAATGAAATTGAGTACTGATGATTTCAGGACCAGCACCAGACAACATAAAACCAAGTTTGATAATATTTAGAATTAGAAATACCACTACATTAATCACAATAAGCTGTATCAACTTATTGCCATAATGGAAAGCATTTTTAATATCATCAAATATACTCGTAAACATTTTATTGTTTTTTAATTACCAAAAAGTTGTTCGGTTTCTTTTCCAAATTTGGACCATGATAAATCCTGTAATTGCTCCTCCAATATGAGCAAAATGGGCTATATTATCGCCATATCCAAATAAGGAGGTTCCTTTAAATCCTAAATAAAAATCAATACATACCAATGCACCAATGACATATTTTGCTTTTATAGGAATAGGTATAAAAAATATAAATAATTCTTGATTGGGAAACAATAATGCAAATGCGGCGAATACCCCAAAGATAGCACCAGAAGCACCTACAGCCACACTTATAGTACCGTTTAGTTTTACCTTTTGTAAAGCAGTTAATGTATCTGGATTATAAATAAAAGATTGACATGCCTGATATACTTGAAAGGCTTGTGCTAATTCATGCATCAATGCAGCACCCAAACCACATATCAAATAAAAAATCAAAAATCTTTTGGCACCCCACACTTTTTCAAGTATTACACCTAATGAAAATAATGAAAACATATTAAAGAAAATATGCGACACACTAGCATGCATAAAAAAATGAGTCACAATCTGCCATGGTCTAAAATCAGGACTTCCAAAATAATGTAATCCAAGTTTATAATTCAATGTTTTTTCAAATTCGCCAGTATAGGCAAATTGATTATCATAGATAAACATCAACACAAACATGATGACATTAATAATAATAATATTTTTTATAACTGGAGTTTCAGTAAAAATGGATAATCTTCTCATTTTATTTTTTTAAAAATTTTTCTTGAATCATGTCTAATTCAAATGTAATAAATGTAGGTGTGCCATTTGGAGTACTATAAGGATTTTCACATTGAAAAAGTTCCTCTACAATCGTGTTCATTTCATCTGAAGACAGATTTTTACCTACTTTAATACAAGAGCTTTTAGCCAAACTTCTAGCGATATTATCTCGTGCATTTAACTTTTGAATACTTAAATTGTTTTTATATTGCTCTAATAATTCTTCAATCATTTTCTTTTCGTTCGATACTTGAATATCTACTGGTAAACTATGAATCACAAAACTATTTCCTCCAAAATGTTGAATATCGAATCCGAGAGCATTGATATCAGGCAATATTTCTAATAAGATTGCGGCATCTTGTGCAGTGAATTCAATGTTTTGTGCAAACATTTTTTTCTGACTCATCGATTTGTTTTTAGCAATACTTTGAATATACTTTTCGTATAATATTCGTTCATGCGCTAAACTCTGATCTAATAAAATAAATCCAGCTTTGGTTTGTGTAGCTATATAATGTGAATGGATTTGATAATGTTGATTACTCAGCGAAACAGCCGTATCTTGTTCTATTAGTGAAGCGTTTTCAGTAGCAGGTGTACTTGCATTTTGTGTGGCAGCTATCTTATATAATTCTTCCCAATTGCTTATATTCGAATTTTTAATAAAATCTTTTCGGGCATTAAATGATTGGTTGGCACGTTCAACAATCACCTCATCACTTTCTTTTTTGGAAGCAGTTAAGCCAAACGCTTCCCAATTATTAATATTAGCTTCTAACTCAAAATCTAAAGTAGGTGCAATGCTATATTGCGCTAATGAATGACGAATTCCAGCATTAACGAAAGTATATACCAATCGATCATCTTCAAATTTAATCTCTTGTTTGGTTGGATGCACGTTAATATCTATTAAAGCGGGCGCTATATCTATAAAAATACAATAAAAAGGAAATACATCCTTAGGTATCATTTCGTCATATGCACGCATTACTGCATGATTTAAATACTGACTTTTTATAAATCGCTTATTGACAAAAATAAATTGTTCTCCCCTTGTTTTCTTTGTTAAATCAGGTTTTCCGGTAAAACCATACACCGTAATTTGATCTGATTTCTCTTCTAAAGGCACCAACTTACTATTGTAGTTTTCGCCAAAAATATTCACGATTCGTTGACGAAGATTGCCACTATTCAAATGAAATATCTCATAATCATTATTGATAAAAGAAAAGGATATAGCAGGATGTGCTAATGCAATACGTTCAAATTCATCGATGATATGTTTTAATTCAACCGCATTCGATTTTAAGAAGTTTCTTCTAGCGGGTACATTGTAAAATAAATTTTTAATCGTAAGCTGAGTGCCAGCCGCACATTCACAAAATGATTGATCAAGTATTTCACTACCTTCGATACTAATATGTATACCAACTGATGCATCATGTGTTTTGGTTTTCAACTCCACTTGTGCAATAGCTGCTATAGAAGCCATCGCTTCTCCTCTAAATCCCATTGTTTTGATGCTAAACAAATCATCTATATTTCGAATCTTGGAGGTTGCATGTTTTTCAAAACAAAGTCTTGCATCTGTTTCATTCATGCCAATACCATTATCAATAATTTGGATTAATGTTTTACCCGCTTCTTTAATAATGACTTTTATACTTGTTGCTCCCGCATCAATACTGTTTTCCATCAATTCCTTTACAGCACTAGCCGGACGTTGAATCACTTCTCCTGCCGCAATTTGATTTGATATATGGTCGGGTAATAATTTAATTATGCCACTCATGATTTATTCAATTCCTATCAAAAATATTATATTTCAATATACAGTAAATGGCTCTTACACCATCCTTCCAATTTATTTTTTTGCCCTCAGCATAGGTTCTTCCATAATATGAAATGCCTACTTCGTATATTCGTACACCTGGATATCTGCTCATTTTTGCAGTCACTTCAGGTTCGAAACCAAAACGTTTTTCTTTTAAGTGCAATGATTTCAATACTTCTGCTTTAAACATTTTATAACAGGTTTCCATATCTGTTAAGTTCAAATTGGTAAATATATTGCTTAAGTTAGTCAAAAATTTATTCCCTATAGAATGCCAGTAAAATAAGATTCTGTGTGGTTTCCCGCCCATAAATCTACTCCCATAAACCACATCTGCAAAACCATCTAAAATAGGTTGTAATAATATCGAAAATTCATCTGGATTATATTCTAAATCGGCATCTTGAACTATAATATAATCGCCACTCGCTTCTCTAATACCCGAATGTAAAGCAGCTCCTTTGCCTTTATTTACTTCATGTTTCACATATTTAATAGCTACAGAAGGATGCTCTAGCTGAAAACCAAATACTTTTGACTCCGTTTGGTCTTTCGAACAATCATTTACTACAATGATTTCTTTCTCAATTCCTTGTTTTATATTGGTTTGAACCAGTTTGCTTAGTATAGTATGAATGGTTTTTTCTTCATTATACGCTGGGACTATAATGCTTAACTTCATATCAACAAAGGTAATTCATTTCCCCATAAATTAACAGTCATAGCGCTAAATAAGTAATAATTAACAATTTGTGAAATCTTTACAAGGAATGTATAAAAACGAACACTAGATGCGTTATCCATGAATCGCATGTAAAAATACTTTCTACTTAGCAAGCTTTGTTTTTTACACATTTACTATGTTATAAATCAATGTTTAATAAATGAAATAGATACATGAACTTTGTTAGAATAATTAGAATTAGGAAATATGTTGTTTTTGATCAAATCAAGTCTACTTAAATTAGCCGCAATAAGCTGTTTTATTCAGCCTATTGAGCCTTTAGTAAACCCAATGCCACCCAAAGTATATGAAGAAAGTAATAAAACTACTTGGGTTAATAATCAATATAATAATTTAAACTTAGATGAAAAGATAGGTCAACTATTTATGATAGATGCCTATACAGTTGCTGATAAACAAAACAAACAAGCCGTTCAAGATTTAATCAATAATTATAAAATTGGAGGCATCATCTTTTTTAAAGGGAATGCACTCACTCAAGCTCAATGGACCAATGATTTTCAAAGAAGTTCGAAAGTGCCTTTACTTATTGGCATTGATGGAGAATGGGGCGTGAATATGCGAATAGAGAATACTATTCAATATCCTCATTGTCTAACACTAGGGGCTATTCGTAATAATCAGTTGGTATATGAAGCGGGTCGACAAATAGGACTTGAATGTAAGCGTATGGGGATTCACGTAAATTTTGCTCCTGATGTAGATGTCAATAATAATCCGCTCAATCCAGTAATCAATGATCGTTCTTTTGGGGAAGATAAATACAATGTAGCAATTAAAGGGATTAGCTTTATGCAGGGTATGCAATCAGCTGGGGTATTAGCTTGCGCGAAACATTTCCCCGGACATGGTGATGTAAGTGACGATTCGCACTTTTCATTACCAGTAATCAATCATACCAAAGAACATTTGATGTCGCTCGAATTGTATCCTTTTCGTGCCATGATTAATAATGGAGTGAGTAGTGTAATGGCTGCACATCTGAATGTACCTGCCCTAGACAATACTGGTATACCAACTTCCTTGTCTGAAAAAGTCACCAAATTTTTATTGCGAGACACTTTTGGTTTTTCAGGATTGGTTTTTTCGGATGCATTAAATATGAAAGGAGTGAGTGCGAATTATACGAGTGGTCAACTAGAAGTAAAAGCATTTCAAGCCGGGAACGATGTATTATTATTTTCACAAAATGTGCCTTTAGCGATTGCAAAATTGAAAGAGGCAGTATTGAATGGTACAATCAGTGAAGCCGCTTTAGAACTAAGTGTAAAAAGAATTTTAGCAGCTAAGTATGATGCAGGTTTAAACGAATATACACCTATCGATTTAAATAATATTCAAGCTGACTTGAATTCTAATCAAGGTTTATTATTGAAACAACATTTATTCGAAAATGCAATTACGCTTGCCAAAAACAATAAGAATGAAATTCCATTTTTAGATTATAAAAACGAAAAATTTGCATTGCTCGAAATTGGTACAAATAATTATAAAGACATGCAAACAATGCTTAATAATTATGCGGTGGTTGATTACTTTCATATGGATAAAGATGCAGATGCGAACGAGCGTGCAGCCATGTTAAGCACTTTATCAAAGTATGATCATGTAATTGTTTCGATGCACGACATGAGTAGAAAAATTGCCATAAATTATGGTATTTATGATAATAGTATCGAATTTGTATATAAGCTAGAAACCAATACACGTGTAACTTTATGTCTCTTTGGTTCGCCTTATAGTGTCAAAAAATTTGAACAAGTAAATACTATCGTAGTTGCTTATGAAGATAATGAATATGCTCAAAGAGCTTGTGCACAAGCCTTGTTTGGGGGTATTCCTATAATGGGTAAAATGCCTGTAAGTGCAGGTTTATCAGTGCCTGTGGGTTCTGGTGTAGTGATTGATACTACCTATCGACTCAAATATACCGTGCCAGAAGAGTTACAATTGAGTTCTGAAAGTTTTAATAAAATTGATCAAATTATTCAAAATGCAATCAATAATGGAGCTACTCCTGGTGCACAAATTTTAGTAGCTAAAGCAGGTAAAGTGATTTATAATAAAGCCTTTGGTTTTGCTGATTATAGCAAGACACAAGCTGTGAAAACTTCTGATTTGTATGATATCGCTTCTTGTACTAAAATATGTGCTACTACCATTGAAGCAATGAAATTATATGATGAAGGCAAGCTCGATTTAAATAAAAAAGTAACTGATTATTTAAGTTTATCTTCCAATGCTACGATTAAAAATATTGCCATCAAAGATTTGCTTTTGCATGAAGCTGGACTCACCCCATTTATTCCATTTTATAAAAAGACAATAGATGATCCAAATTTAAAAGCCTCTTTTTATCGAACGACACAAACAGTTGGTTTTACCAATGCAGTAGCTAATAATATGTATATCGATAATAATTATGCAGAAACGATGTGGGATAATATTGAGCATGCCGAATTATCTGGAGTGCGAAAATTTGTTTACAGCGATTTGAGTATGTATATCACTCGACGAGTAGAAGATCAATTGACAGGAACGAGTATTGATAAATATATGTCGGATAATTTTTACAGCAAAATGGGTTTACAACGAATTACTTATAACCCATTACAAAAAACAGCTCTTAAAAACATTATGCCTACTGAAAATGATCGCTTATTTAGAATGCAACAAATTAGAGGTTATGTGCACGATCCAGGAGCAGCAATGATGGGAGGGGTTTCAGGACATGCAGGATTGTTTTCTAATGCCAGTGATATCGCTTCCTTAATGCAAATGTTATTGAATGGAGGTAATTTTAATGGACAACATTTCTTATCAAAAAATACGATTGATTTTTTTACTAAAAAACAAAGTACTATCAGCAGAAGAGGTTATGGATTTGATAAACCTGAACCCGACCCCAATAAAACCAATCCTTGTAGCGATTTGACTCCTATGTGTGTATATGGACATACAGGCTTTACAGGTACTTGTATTTGGGTGGATCCAGAAAATCAACTGATTTATATTTTCTTAAGCAATCGGGTTTGTCCGAATGCCGAAAACTGGAAATTAGTAAGTATGGGCGTTCGCTCTGATATTCAAAATGCTATTTATAAAGCGATAGGAAAATAGTTTAAAGTTCAAAGTTTTTAGTAAATAGTATTGCGTAAGGGAAATATCAATACAGTAAACATCAGAATAAAATCTATAGAATTACCAAAATTTCCTAATATGTTTTATTAAGTGTATTTGCAATTATAGCCCATTTTTAGCAGATAGAAAGCTAGCATTGAGTATATTTGTATTATTCAAAATTATTCAATGAGAAAACTATTACTTGCATTACTTTGTATCTCTAATTTTTTATTTGCACAAAAAAACATTAGCGTTCAATATGAACTATTTGAGAATAAACAATTAGTTCCTAATCGTTCCATTGTAGTAAATGCCGATAGAATGAATTGTAATATTATTAATTCATCAACCTCCGAACAGTTTTATATCGATTATACGAATAAAGTAACCATTAAATCTGCTAGTTATGATGGGGTCAAGTATGCCGTTTATACACCTTTCGATTCATTGATAGCACCAGTTTATAATAATGAACTAGATACTATTCTTGGTTACCATTGTAAAAAATGTACCTATACAATTTTTTCAAATAAATATGAAGTTTGGTATACTTCTGAACTTGGTCAAAATGCTTGTCCAGCTATAGCCTTTGCACCTCCCACAGGTACCGTACTTAAATATGTGATAAATGGTAATAGAATGGTGATTGCAAAAGCTATAAGCAAAGCAGATAAAATAGAAGCATTTAATGCTAGTGGAGTTGTTAATATTAATGAACCTAAATATGTGGCGGCACAGATTAAATCGAGATATACAACTATACAGGTATTTGATAAGGAGCAATTAAATTTTGATAATGCACTCAGCAAACCTGAATCATTTGTATCCAATACAACCTATCATTTATGTAATGGAAATATATTGCTTAAAAAAATCACTTTACCTCCCAATAGTTCACAAGGGATGTATTATATCAAACTTACCGATTGGTCGAATGGTGATGCTTATGATCGAGTAGGTTCGGTATTTACGATACAAGCTGATAAAGAGACGAATTTATTAACTGCCTTACAAAAAGGAATTCAAGCATTACCTACTTTTATTGATAATCAGAATGAAGTATATCAAGGAATCGTATGTACCAAAAACTATGCACCTTGTACAGAATTAATGCGCTTTTTTACGCCATTTGGTGTTGGATATTTTAATAATAAAAGAATCATTGATGGTTATACTTGGAGCGATTCCGTAGTCTACAAACAAGAAGTAACATCCTTAATTCCTTCTAATCAAAAAGAAATATGGATAGGTGTTTATATAGGTAATTATGATAAAGGTGGACATAAAGTTAGTTTAGAATTAGATTTTTATCCAGAACCTGATATGGATACCATTCATAAATTTATTGCCCCATTATTTAATACCGTAAATATTATGGAAGCCTGTGGTCAAAATTATGGTAGATTGTTTGAACATGATACATTAGAATTTGATGTCGATATTACAGATAGTTTACATGATGTACAATTGCTTTTCACCACAACAGGACATGGTGGTTGGGGAGGAGGAGATGAATTTAATCCTAGATTAAATACAATTCTAATCGATAATAAACAAGTATTTGAAATTACACCTTGGAGAACAGATTGTGGAACGTATAGATTATCTAATCCATCTTCAGGTAATTTTCCAGATGGTCTTTCATCCAGTGATTTTAGTCGTTCTAATTGGTGCCCAGGAACATTAACACCTCCTTTTATGATTCCATTAAACAATTTAAATATCGGAACTCATCATTTTAAGTTGATTATTAAACAAGGTAAGAGTGAAGGTGGTGGTTTCAATCATTGGTGTACCTCTGGTGTACTTGTAGGCTTAAAAAATTAGTTTACTAATGATTTTAACTTTTATAAAAAATAATATAAGACCATTACTATTACTGATACTATTATCTGGCTTATGTTTTTTTTATAAAATCCCACAACATATTCAAGATCGTCCATATGGACAACATATTTGGCGTCAGTGTGATGGGGCAAGTTTTGCATGGACTTATACCCATGTAAGTATGAATTTTTTTGAACCAAGACTTATCAATGTATATAATGCAGATGCAAAAATGTGTCCCGAATTTCCTATTGTATATTATGTAGCTGCATGTTTAAATAAACTTTTTGGTTATCAAGAAGCCTATATTCGAATCATTCATTTAACATTTTTCTTTATAGGCTTATTCGCCTTATCATCTATTGTTTTTCACTTAACCAAACATACTTTATTCTCCTTGATAATACCTTTATTATTATTTACAAGTACGATGTTTGTGTTTTATGGTCCCAATTTTTTACCTGATGTTGCAGCTATTTCCATGGGATTTGTAGGTGCTTATTTTTTGATGCAGTATAAAAAAACATACCTAAAAAGGGATGCGCTTTTCACAGTCATTGCTTTTGCATTATGTGGTTTACTCAAGCCTACTGCCCTGAATTTATTTTTTGCTTTAGCTATATTATGGACTTTCGAACAAGTTTTTAATATTTCATTGAGTTCTAAAAAAAATATTTACCCGTTCAGATTTTTGGATTTTTTTTAGTGTCTTAGCTATTGTTTTTGCATGGTATATTTTTGCGATTAAATACAATAGTGATAATAAAAGTATTTATATGCAAGCCTTTATTATACCTATGTGGAAAGCATCGGAAGTGCCTATAACAAAAGCTTTTGAACTTATTTGGCAAAACATATTAAACAATTATTCGGCTATATGCTTTTTTATATTGCCTTATTCTCACTTCTTATAAGCTGTTGTGCCATTAAAAAAGAATCAAGATGGATAAGTTTATTTAGTTTCAGTATGTTTTTAGTACTAGGTATAAATTTGCTTTTTTTCTTTCATCAGATTTATCATCACGAATATTATCTGCTTGTGTTTTTCCCATTTGCTATCAGTTCTATTGTTTTAGCATTTTATTGGCTTAACCAGAGCGAATTCAAGTTTAGAAAACCTATTATTGTGCTAAGTCTATTTTGCTTGATTATGATTGTAAATATGAATATGCATCAAACGAATCGTTATGTAGATAAATTGAAAAATCATTATCCATATGACGACTATTTTCAATCTTATTATGGTGTCGATAAATTACTATCGCAATATGGAATTGATCCTAATGCACGTATTTGGTGTTGGGCAGATAACTCTTCTTCTATTTCGTTGTATTTAATTGGACATAGAGGTTGGACTCAGTTTTATCATGCCGATGGCAGTTTAGCAGCTTGTAAAAAATATCAGATACAACATCTATTAATAAATACCGCCACAGATAAGGACCAAGGAGAAATTCAATACTTGAAAAACGAGTTGGTTTTTGCTGAGAAAGGATTTGAATTATATAAAATTTATTAAGCGATTACTTTCTCTAATCCCATACTTCTACTGCCTTTAAGTAAAATAGTATAATTGTTGAATGCTTGTTGGACAAACCATTCTTTCACTTCTAATGCATTTTCAAAATATATATAGGAAGAATATTTCTCTTTAAAATTTTTAAATGCATTGCCTACAAAAATAATTTTAGGAATAGCAGTATGACTGCATTGTTGGATAATTTTTTCATGTTCCAAGGCAGTATAATCCCCTAATTCTTTCATCTCCCCTAATATCATCATTTTATTTGTTGCCTGATAGTTATTGAAGTTGTCGATGGCTAAGCTCATACTGCTAGGATTAGCATTATACGCATCTAAAATAAAATCATTAGCACCAATTTTTTTGATTTGTGAACGATTATTATCGGGTATATAATTTTCTAAAGCTTGTTTAATCGCTGTTTTGTCGATGTTGAAATATTTACCTAAACAAATACTGGCAAGTATATTTGGGAAATTATAAGCGCCCACTAAATGCGTTTGTATTGAAATTCCATCGTAATTTACTTTTACTAAATCAGCTGTTTCATCTATAGTTGCCTCTACAAATAGATTTGAATTGCTTGCTTTTTTACCATAGAATTTTACTTGATGCAACTGAGTTGCAATAGACATTAATTTCTCGTCTCCCGTATAAATGAATATCTCTTTCTGTGATTCATTTAAATAATCAAAGAGTTCTGTTTTGCCTTTTAATACGCCTTCTTCCCCTCCAAATCCTTCTAAATGAGCTTTCCCAATATTCGTAATTAAACCATGTGTAGGCAAGGTATACGTGCAATAGGATGCGATTTCTTTTTGATGATTAGCTCCCATTTCGATAATAGCTATTTCCGTATCAGCTTGTATGCGCAATAATGTTAGAGGTACACCAATATGATTATTCAAATTGCCAATGGTAGCAATGACTTTATAATTTGAACTTAATACAGCATGTATCAATTCTTTGGTCGTGGTTTTACCATTACTTCCGGTTAAAGCTATAACAGGAATTTGAAATTGCTCCCGATGATATTTAGCGAGTGCTTGCAAAGTTTCCAACACATCATGTACCAATATAATATTGCTATTTGGCTCTGATTCCTCATCCACAATAGCATATAAAGCACCTTCTTCTAGGGCTTTGATGGCATAGGTGTTCCCATTAAAATTCGCCCCTTTTAAAGCGAAAAATAGTTGACCTGGAGCGATGCTTCTAG
>CANHVE010000005.1 GCA_947464015.1 Saprospirales bacterium
GGTCCATTTTGATTGTATTGATTATCGATATACTGATCGTCATACGTTGATTTATTCCAATCTATACTTCTATAACCACCACCACCAATAATAGCAAAAGATAATGTACTAGTAGCATATTTATTCAATTGAATATGATATGCTAAAGCTAATTCTAATTTATGCGTTGCAAAATTGATATCACCACTTACATCAGTAAAATAATTTAATCCGAATCCAAAAAAGTTTTTATACCTATAACCTCTACTAATACTCATATCAAACGACACATTCGCTGTTTTATAAACGAAAGGAAAATTAGATGAATTCGCATATTGAAATTTAGTATTCGCATTTAATCTAAATCTACAAGTATTTAAACCTGCTAGAGCTGGATTTAAATTCAAAGGTGATGCATTATATTGCGTTAAATGTATATCTGGCCCACCTTGTGCAAATCCTACTTTTTGTGCAGATAAGAAGATAAGTATGCTCAGTATTATTTTAAAATTATTTTTCATTTTATTGAATATCATTTTATCTGATTAAAGTTACATTTCCTGAGAAGCTAATTTTATCATCATTGGTACAAGTAGCCTCAATATAAAATACATATACACCAGGATTCAAATCTTTAGTACCGTTTTTATCCATCCCTAACCAACCAACATTCTTATCATTCGCTTTAATATTAGTTCGTTCATGTACTAAATTACCCCATCTATCAAATATTCTAAACACCATAATGTCTTTCACTCCATATCCTCTAGGGTAGAAGATATCATTTTGTCCGTCACCATTTGGAGTAAAGGTATTTGGCATATAGAATATCTCTTTAGGACATTGATCATAAACGGTTACTGTTACAGTATCAGATGTATTACAATAAGCGTCTAATAAGCTGTAATAAACAGTAGCAATATAAGTGGTTGTAACAGGTGGTTCAGATATTGGATCAATACAATCATCACATGTTATAGTTGCATTAGGTGTCCATCTAATACTATCAATCGAACCTGCAGGGAATGCCGTTAATTGAGAAACAGAACCTAGAATAATTACAGCAGGATCTGCTGTAGTTTCTAAAGGCATTGCTGGTAATACTTGAACAGTAATTTGTTGCGTAGTTGGAGGACAGGCTCTATAAGGTCCATAACCATTAACAGTATAATTAAGTGAAGTGTTTGGAGTAGAAACTACATAAGCTGTATCATCTCTATCTAAGTATAATGGAGGTACCCATTCATATATAACTGCACCTTCCCCATGTAAAATCACTGAATTTCCTTGACAAACAGAGGTATCTGAATAAGCAGACACATTACTTTGCCAATCTACTAATACCGTTTGTATGGCTGTATCTCTACATCCATTATCATCCTGAATCATTAAAATAACTTGATAAGAACCAGAATCTGCATAAGTATGAGTTGGATTTTGAATAACATCTCCACTAAAATCTCCAAAGCTCCAGTTCCAATCATTGATAATTCCTGATCCTGCAACTGATAAGTCGGTAAATACCATTGGAGTATTTTCACAAGTTGTATCCCAACTAAAATTAGCTACTGGAGGTTGATTGATTCGTACCATGATACTTGCAGTATCTTGACATCCTCCTGAATCAACAACTGTTAACGTAACTCTATATACTCCAGCAGTTGTATAAGTATGACAAATACTAGGACTAGTATAATCTGTCAATAAATCTCCATTGATATCCCAAGCCCATGAACGGATTGGAGTTGTAACAAATGTTGAGAAATCCGTAAAACAGATTGGAATGCCTAAACATACTTCTATATCTGGGCTATATGTAAATCGTGCATCTGGAATAACAGCTGGCGTTACTGGTTTAATAATGGAATCAATACAACCTCTAATATCCGTTACTACAAACAACACGTTATGTGTACTCGAATCAGAATATGAGTGTGAAGGACTAGAGATTGTAGATGTTACTCCCCCATCATCAAAATTCCAGAAGTAGCCATTAATTGCTCCTCCCGAGCCTGCTAATGATGTATTAGAGAAGTTTACAGGTAAAGTACCACAACCTCCACCATACGTAAAGTTAGCCGTTGGTAATGTGAAGGTATTGACTACAAAAGTAGTATCATCTTTACAACCAAAAGCATCTGTTACATATAAAGTAACAGGATGTAATCCACCTGTAGGATATAAATAACTAGTAGAGGATCCAGTAGCAGAATCGGAAGCAGTTAAATCCCAATTATAAGAAACTATTGGGAATGTAAATGCAGTTGAAACGGAAGTCAAATGATTTGAATCGCCCAAACATACTGAATCAGCTACAAATCTTGCAATTGGATTAGCAAATACATATACTGTTCTGCTTGTATCATCTGTACAGCCAAATGAAGAAGTGACTCTTAAATTAACGGTACGTGAACCAGCAGTTGAGTATAAATAACTTGGATTTTGTAAAGTAGATGTTGGAGGTGAACTAAAGTTCCATGACCAAGATGCTACTGTACCAGAGAATGGTACGCTTAAATCGACAAAATGCATACTATCTCCTAAACAAACTGAATCCATTCTGAAATTAGCTAAAATAGGTGCTTGTACAATTACAGATATTACTGTATCATCTACACAACCATATCTTGAATAAGTTGTTAAGCGAACATTATAGGTACCTGGTGTAAAATAAGCGAATCTTGGATTTCTTATATTAGATGTATCAGTTGTTATAGTGATATCTCCAAAATCCCAATGCCATCTATTGATAGAACCCACCGCATTAGTTGATAAATCAGTAAATGAAATGGTATCTCCTGGGCATAAAGTATCTCCTCTAAATATTGCTATTGGTAAAGGAACGATAGTAGCTGTTCTAAAGGTATCATCCGAACAACCATTTGAATCTGTTACCACTAATCTAGTTGAATAATTGATTGGTGCAACACTTGGGAATGTATACGTAGGGTTTCTGAGTATAGATGTATCTGTTGTAGATGGGTCACCAAAATTCCATTGCCAGTTTCTAATTCCTCTTGTAGAAGTAGACAAATCTGTAAAAGCTACTCCACTATAAATACAAGTTGTATCTACTCTGAAGTTTGCAGTTGGTCTACCTAATACTGTAATTGGTATAATTGTATCTTTACTACAACCTTGATTTCTAACAGTGAGACGAACATTATAAGTTCCTACAGCTGAAAACACCCAACTTGGATTTTGAAGGTTAGAAGTATCTAATGGACCAGTTTCACCAAAACTCCATGCCCATTCGATAATACTTCCAGCACTTGTACTTGATAAATCTGTAAATCTAGTTGTATCTCGAACACAAGCTGTTGTTGCGCTGAAATTACTTCTTGGAGATTGTAATAATGGTACTAGAATAGTTGTATCATCGGTACATCCAAAACTATTAGTTGTAACTAATCTAACTGAAAATGAAGTAATACTTGTAAATACGTGCGTTGGATTGGCTAATGTAGAAGTATTCGCAACCCCAGAAGGTACATCTCCAAAATTCCAAGAGTAGCCTGTTAATGTTCCTACGTTAGTAGTACTTGTATTTGTAAAGGTAGTATTAGCACCTAGACAAACAGTATCATTTCTAAAACTAGTAAATACTCTAGAAACTGAAATTATAACAGTATCAACATCTGTACAACCAGCACTATCAGTAGCTGTTAAAATATAGGTTGTAGTAGAATCTGGTGTACATAATGGATTACTAATATTAGTAGCACTTAAGAATGTAGAAGGGCTCCAAGAGTAGGTACGACCTCCACTTCCATTTAATCTGGTGCTTGAACCAAAACATATGGTTGTATCTCTTCCCGCATTTGCAATTGGATCTGCAAGTACCACAATAGACTTACTTATTGAATCAGTACATCCTAATGAATCAGTTACGGTTAATAATACATTAAATGTTCCAGCAGTTGTAAAATCAAAAGTAGGGTTCTGTAAAGAAGACGTGGATGCTAATGGTCTAAATTGCCAGTTCCATCTCGTAATTTGTGTATCTCCTCGAACACTTAAATCTGTAAATGATACTAAAGGATCGCTTACACATTGTAAAGAATCGCTACGTGAGAAATTAGCTCTAGGTTTTGTTGGAATTCGTAATATAAATACACTTGAATCACCACAACCACCAATAGGATTGTTTACATATAATCGTACTCGATAATTTCCAGGTCCATTATATCTATGACAAGGATTAGAAATGGCAGCATGTGCTGAACCATCACCAAAATCCCAATCGAAGATCGTTGGACGAATTCGACGTACTAAATACATTGAACTATCGTAGAAACAAATAGTGGCTGTATCACACATATTTAATCTAGTAAATCCGAATTTCACAGCTAAGGTATCTACAGTTACTGATAAGCCAGGACTATAAGGGATATTACATCCAGTAGTATCAGCTAATAATAATTGAGGGTAAAAAATTCCTGTATCACCATACACATAATTAATTGTGTCAAATACTAATGAATCTAGAGGTATGGTAGATGGATGTGTTAATGAAATTAAATTATCTCCAGTCAAATAGAATATCTGAGAAGCATTTCTACTTTGTATAATTGTTCTAATAGAGTTGTTTACACATACAAGATTAGGTGCAAAAGAGAATGAACCACTAGGACCTTTGATGATAATATAATTTGGACGAAGTAATGTATCGTAACAACCATCGCATGATTGAACTATTAAAGTAATATCGTAATGTCCAGGTTGAGCATAAATATGAGATGGATTCTGTAAAGTTGAGCCAGTTCCATCTCCAAAATCCCAATTCCATGAACAAATATTGGTATAAGATGAGTCATAGAATGTTATCAATCCTGCGTCGCACACAAAGTATGAATCAGCTACCCCAAAATTTGCAATTGGTTCGTAAATTCGAACTTGTTTACTCATAGATGAATCGCATCCAAAAGAATCCGTCACTGTAAGCGTAATTGTATAAAGGCCAGGTACACTATAATTAACAGGAGTTGGATTTTGTAAGGTAGATGTCGATGGAACTCCACCAGGGAATGTCCAACTATAGGAAGGCCTTGTACCTGTTGCAAATGAAGTAATAGTTAACGGGCCATTATTTACACAATGAAGCGTATCTACGTTAAAATTAGCAATCGGATTAAATACAGATACTCTTATTACATTGGATACCGCCGAACATTTATTATCAAAAACAGTGGCTACCACGTTATATACCCCTGCATTTGTATAGGTATAACATGGCTGGCTTAAATTAGAAGTATCGGCTGTAGTGGTAGGGTCACCAAAATCCCAATGTACATATTTTGTACCAGCACAAATCAATCTACTTGCAGTATCTGAAAAACATGCCGTTAGTGGTGCACAACCTACAGTATCTCTAGCATTAATCTTAGCAGTAACGCTTCTAATATTGATAAAGTTGGGTTTTGTTACTGTATCTCTACAACCATCTGCAGCTATATTAATCATTCTGACCGTATCTAAACAAGTTCTTGTGTAGGTTCTATTTTGGGCTGGGACTGAAAAACTACCCCAAACACCCATCGTATAAAATCTAGTACTTGATGGGCCTGAACGAATGCTAGACGAAATATTTGTAAATCGTATAAGACTACCTAAACAAGTATCTACTGAACTAGCTGTAAAATCTATTACTGGCCTTCTTATACAAATATTCCTAGTAACATCATGATCACATCCCGTGACCCTACTCCAAACATGCAAATTCACACTATAACATCCTGTATCGGGAAATATGAAACTTGGATTGGGCTGATTGGAAGTATCAGTAGTGGAACTTAGTACCCCAAAATCCCAAAAGACACTATCGCCTGCCAACATATTTATACCTTCAGATGTACCTATAAAAAATCGTTGAAACCTATTCCCACAAAATGTAGAATCTCTAAAACTAGCAATGGGATATAAGATGACAACCGTATCAGATGTTATCAAAGGGGAAGCACAACCTCTTACATAGGCATACATAGAAGGATAAAATATCCCTGTATCCGTGTATAAATGTAATACCGTATCATCAGTAAAAGTTCTAAATGGTCCATCACCAAAAGCATATCTAGTTGAATCAAGTAATAATGGAGGAGAAACAACAAACATTACCATTGAATCACCGAAGCACATAGTATCTGGAATTGCCGTGAATGTAACACGAGGAGTATCAGCAACACAAATAATTGAATCCGTTATTAATGTATCTCTACAACCTAAACGGGTAGTAGTAATCAATTGAATAGGATAACATCCTGGAGTACTAAATGTCATTACTGGATCTCTTAAAGTAGAAGTACCAGCAGTACCAAAAGTCCAAGCTCGGGTTAATACAGAGTCGCATGAATTGACTGTAGTAATATCGTTAAATGGCACTGTCAATGGAATACAACCACTTCTAACTGCTCCAATAATAATATTATTTGTATAATCAGAGATTCTAATTTGACCAGGAGCTGTATAGGTTACAGAGCATCCTCTTGAATCTGTTATAGTAAGTGTAGCAAAATTAAATGCTCCGAAATTGTTATAATAGACGGTATGTGGCCCAACCCCTGTTCTGGTGGTTGGTGCAGCTGCTCCTGGGAAATTCCATGAATAGGTACAAGGACCAGATGGACAAGTTAAACCAGTAGCGGTATATGTTATGGTATCTGAAGGTCTACATCTTTCATGACAAGTACCTGTATACGAATATGAACCGGTAGGTAATGGGAAAACAGTGATCGTGAATGTTCGAGTTCGAGTAGCGGTACATCCACCTGGAAGAGTTTGTGTTACAGTAACCGTATAAGTAGTTGTAGCAGTAATTGTAGTTGTAAAATCATAAGCACTACCCGAAGATGGAGATGCCCCACCACCCGGAGTAATAGTCCAACTATATGAACCTACTTCAGGAGTTGTTGGTCTAAACGTTACAACGGTATTTCCACATAAGGTTGAAGTTGTAACTAATGTAAAATCGATGGTTGGTGTAGTAGAAACGATTACATAAGAAGGGACTGTGATACTATCTCTACAACCTGCTGCATTGATTGCTACTAAAGTGATATCATATGTTCCTGAAGGAAATGAGAATGTAGGGTTGGCAGCTGTTGAAAATACAGTTAAAGGACCAGCAGTTGGTGCTGTACGCTGATATCGCCATATATAACTTGTTGCTCCAACTGAAGTATTGGTAAAACCTACAGACAATGAGGTACCACAACCCACAGAAGGCCCACTCGTAAAGCTGGCCGTTGGTGTTGGCATATAATGAATTGTATCAGTAAGTGCAACCGTAGTAGCACAACCACAAGAGTTGGCAACCCGCACAGTCATTGAATAATCTCCAAATGTAGTATAGTGAAAGCATTGACGAGACGCCGACGTTAATGAAACCAATCCTTCCGTAGAGCCTGGTGCGTCATATATTACTGAAGTAATTGTACAGCCAGCACCTGGATTTGATAAGTTATTGATACAAACTAATCCAGTACAGTTAGATGCCGAATCTATATCTAAACTGATAATTGGATTAGCAAAAATTTGGACACAAGGACTTGCCCTAAAAGTATCTCTCTCCCCTAAGGTGTTTGTAACCACTAATATTGGACAGAATACTCCTACTCCGTATAAGTGTGTTGCAAAAACTGAAGTAGAAAGTCCATCGCCATAAAATAAAGTGGACGAGGTAAATGGGGCAGAACTGGTTGAAGTATTTGTAAAACTTACTAGTGAGGCTCCACATCTGCTTGAGGATAGATAACTATAGGTAAATCCAGCATTAATAGTTGCATACATACTCCAACTTAAGAGCATGAAGACGACTAAAGATATTAGTCTTTGGTACATTTGTTTCATATAATTATTGGCTTTATTAATTAAAAAACATATTAAAGATAATACAAAAATTCATATTTAAAAATTTTTAACTCGTAAAAATATAATAAAATATTGACAAATTAATAGTTACATTCTGTAAAACGAGCAAAATGTTAAAAAATTTGTAAGAATGTTAAAATTTAGGACAGATTAATCCTTTCGATTTTTTTTGGCAATTAGCCGGTATAATATATTGAGCTGAAGCTTCAAATGCACCTCTACCCGAACTAGCATTTTTAAGGTCTGAAACGTTTATATCATAGGTTAATCCAATAAGCACATTTTTGATATCTGCTCGAGCACCCACAATGAATGCATCGGTAACTGGACGAGAAAATCGCCCCCAAGCACCCAATGCTACTGCAGTTTCACTAAATAAATCATCTCCAATAATAAACTGAACATACGTACCTACCATTCCTTGCATAGATTGGCCTTGTTTGGCAAATAAAGCAGATGGAATGAGGTTCCATTTATTACCTAATTCAACTAAAGCACCTGCACTTGCCACATATTTGATGGGCAATTTCGAATTTTTATCTTTAAAAAATGAATTGTAAGGTTGATTGATATGCAATACAGATACCCCAGCGTACATATTAAGTCGGTCAGCCAACTGTGCATGCCAAAGCAAACCTGCTCCAACATCTATCATAAAAAAAGAATTATTAATCGATGCCGATTCATCAATATTATCGGGATAAATAGCATTCGTTAAATTGATTCCTCTTAGATAAAAATTGCCTTGAAAACCTACAGCTATCGAATGCTTAACTCTACTTCCAAATCCTTTTGCATAAGCAAAAGAAAGCCCCATATGAGTTGTTTTCATAGCTAAATCGCCTGCTTTATCTCCTGCAAAAACTAATCCTACACCAAAATAATCTCTACGCCATTTACATTTCATAAAATTCATATCAAATGCACCCGAATAGGTTTCATATTTCGATTTAATTGATCCCCATTGATTTCTATAGTTGGCTCCTATTCTATACTTCCCTAACATAAAACCTGTCATAGCAGGATTCAAAGTGAGTGGAGAGCTATGAAATTGAGAAAAATGATAGTCTTGTGAGTAGCTTAAACTTAAGCTAATACATAAACCCAATATGACAATTAGTTTTTTCATTTATCTAATTAATGAAATATTTCCTTCTTTAATAATTCGATCTTTATTTACAAAGGTATCAATATAAATAAAGTAAGTATATACCCCTGTTTCACATAATTTATGTGTGTATTTATGCATACCGTCCCAAAATTCTTCTTTACTGTAACTATCAAATACATTATTTCCCCATCTATCATAGATATGAAGTTCTATATTTCGAATCGCTTCATTGCATTGAATTTTTAATAAATCATTTATCCCATCTGCATTGGGTGTAAAAATATTAGGTATTCGAATTTCTATAGGGATCGAATCTACTTGCACCAACACACTATCATCCAAATAACAACCATTCTCTAAACGAATATATTCATGATAGATTGTAGTTCGCATAGGAAATACACTGGCATTGGTTTGCAAAGCCACTAAATTATAATTCGGCAACCAATAAACTGAATCAACAAATGGATAATCTAGTAAGGCTGTTAATAATGCACTTTGTCCTTGTAGAATAGTAGTATCTCCAATCAATTCATAATAGGGTGTAAAATAATTAGCCACTTCAATATTAAGTATGGTATCACAACCAATATTATTCGAAACACTCACTGTGTATGTACCAGCTGCCAAATGATTCACAAAATTGCTATCGATACTAGCATCGTGACTCCAAGTGAAGTGATTGGGTCTATCACGAGAAGTTACTTTTATACGAATAGCCCCATTACTAAAACCAGCACAAGTCGAATCGAGTAAAATGACTTGTGCACTGGGTCCGCCTGAATTTCCAATATTTACTTCCAAACTATCTGTACAACCTTTATTATCTAGCACATAAAAGCCATACATTCCAGCATTTAAAGAATCTAATCGACCTGAAAAGCTAGTCCCATCTGCCAAAAAATAGGACATACTAGGAGTTCCTCCAGTGGCTGATAAAAGAATATTCCCTACTTTTCTATAACAGGTATCATTGGTAAAACTCGCATTTAAAACCAAGGTATCTGAAGGTCCTTTCACTTCAAATCGATATACTCGATTGGTAGTTGGACATAAAGAATCTGTAATATTTACCGTATAGATTCCTTGACCTAAATTCGATATAAAGGAATCAATATCTGTACTCCCTGTCCACACAAAACGATAAGGTCGAAGTCCACCAGTAAGTGTGATAGAGATAGAACCTGTAGTATCGTCGAAACAATTGATATCGATAATATCGGTGTCTTGCAATCTAAAATAGCCTCCCGTATCGCGCAAAATCACGGATATAGAATCGGAATTACACCCAGTTACATTATCAAATGCAACTACTTGAAACAACCCTGATGGTAGATTCACTCCTCCTGGATAATTGGTTCCGCCATTAATGGTATAAAAGGTGTAGGCTCCACTCCCACCCGTAATGGATGATAAGATAGCCCCGTTATTCGCCCCACAAGTTGGATTACGCGTACCAAATATACTGATAGAGACACTTGAGAATGTTATTGTAGCAGTATCTATTAAGGAGTCGATAAACACTCCTAAAGTATCGAAATGAGAGACGGTAACATAATAAACGCCCGGACTCAGATTCATGATGGAATCGATGCTTGCACCTGTACTCCATCTATAGGTATAAGAACCTGTAAGTACATCGGGTATGACACGAGCGGTTCCATTTAAAGTATCACAATCTGATTTTTTAATATTCATCGAAGTATGAAAAGACTGTGCATTTACTTCTATAACTAGTAATAAAATACAATAAATAAGAAGTACACATTTTTTCATTAATAACTCAAAAGGATAAAATAGTTGAAATGATGATATTAGCATCACAAAATTAGTCAAAAAGTTTAGATTCATTCTAAAAGCTTTTTTGATAACAAATAAATTATATGAAATACCCATGTTTGCCCAAACACAAAACAAATAATGATAAACTAGGTATAGCATATGACAAAAAAAACAAATTATCGATAGATGAATATAGCAATAGCAAAAGTTAGTATCATTCCCTTACGTAAAGAATCATCTGATAAAAGTGAAATGGTCAGTCAGGTTTTATTTGGCGAATGTATTGAAATTCTAAAAAAAGAGAAGCAATGGTTGCATGTAAAATGTTTGTGGGATGGATATACAGGTTGGTTAGATGAAAAACAAGTGCAACACGTAAGTGTAAAATATTATGAGCAATATAAATCACAAATACATACTTGTAGTTCTGATATCTCTTATGCTATTATAAAAGAAGATATCGGATTCCCCATTGTGATGGGAAGTACCTTACCTTTTTATGATGGCTTATGTTGTAAAGTGGAGAAAGAAAAATATATTTTTAATGGATCTGTATTGCATGTAAATGATATCAAAGATGTAGAAACAGCCGTAGAAAAAATTGCTTTAAAATATTTACATAGCCCCTATTTATGGGGTGGTCGATCACCCTTCGGAATAGACTGTTCGGGCTTTACACAAATCGTATTTAAATTATTAGGAAAGTATTTGAATAGAGATGCCTATGAACAAATTGAGCATGGAACTAATGTAGATTTTGTAGAAACTTCTAGACCTGGTGATTTAGCATTTTTTCATAATAAGGAAGGAAAGATTATACATGTAGGTATCATTTTAAAAAATCAGCAAATCATTCACGCCTCTGGTTTTGTGCGGATAGATAAATTAGATAATCATGGAATATTTAATTCGGAAACGAAAAAATATAGTCACAATCTAAAATTGATTAAGCGGATTTTATGAGGCTTTTTTGATAAACTTTCCGAAGTCAATATTCACTGAAAAATGATGTGAGGTATAGCCTTTAGCAAATACTTGAATACCGTATGATACATCAATTTGTTTTACATGTACGCCTAACCCAAAAGAAAAACCTGCTAAACTCTTTTTATTTTCAAAAGCATGTTCGGCTCTATTCATATGATTGTAGGCAAAATTGATACGCACAACTTTTTTAATACTGATTTCTGTACCGATAATAAAATGGCGTGCAATTTTATCAAAGATATATTTCTTAGGTTTTTTGATTTCGGAAGAGTCGCCAAATACTGTAGTATTATCCACTATTCTTGGATCATCATAACGAATATTCCATCTAAATAAATTATGTGCAATTAAACTAAATCGAAAAGGTAAAAATTTTGGTTTATAGGAAAATCCCAGTTGAATATCGAAAGGCAATGGTTCACGTTTTTGTCCTTTTACATAGGGATTAAACTGAACACCGATATCTTTGATAAATAAAGTAGCGCAAAAATTCTTGGCTGTATCTAAATAAGAAGCTGCTACATCGAGAGCCATTCCACCACTATGATATTGTTCGATATTAGAAGAGATAAATTTTAGATTGGCTCCAAGATGATATTTAGGTGCTATTTGACGACCAGCACCGATTTGAATAGCCCAATCATTGGGACGAAAGCTGCCAATTTGATTCCCCGCTTCGTCTGTTTTAGCCATCTTGCCATAATTGACATACTGGAGTGAAACAGCAAAGGTGGCAATTTTTTTTACATCATATGCATAAGCGGCATGACCATAAATCACATTGCCATAAAATATATTCGTTCCAATATTGAAATTTTTATGCATACTGCTATGTAAGCCAGCAGGATTTTGAATCGCTAAACTTAAATCGTGATCTATATTAGAAATATAGCTTCCACCCATGGCAGTAATACGTCCACTTTTAGGTAGACTTAAAAATTCGAAAGTATTTTCACCTCCTATCTGCGCATAAGTAAGGGTGCTTATAAAAAGAAAAATAGAAGTAAATATTTTTTTCACGATATACTGCTAAACGAACGAATGAATAAGTTATTGTTTGATAAAATTATAGATAAAAACTTCTTTTGCGCTATAAATTTTTATATGATAGGCACCAGCTTGTAAAAAATCTAGATTTAAATTAGTATTCAACCTGTCTCCTTTCTGCTGATATAGCAGTTGATTCAAATTATTATATAGTTGAATTTCTTCAATAGGCATAGTAGATTCGATATATAAATTTTTCGTAACTGGATTAGGATATAAATGAATTTTATTTTTATGATTTGGGTTTATGGCATTTCCTTGTGTATTTATTTCTACAGAAATTGAATCTATACAATTCAATTTATTAAACACATATAAAGTGGCGATATAATTTGCACTTGTTGGATATGTATGAATGGGATTATTTATATATGCTGTATCTCCATCACCAAATGTCCAAAATAATGAATCGGCATAGCTGGATGAACTAAAGAAATAGACAGTATTATTACTACTAGCACTAAATGTAAAATGAGCCGTTGGACATTTATAGACTTGAATTGTTTTTATAAAAGTATCATTGCAAGAACCATTACTAACGATCAGCATTACCTCATAGCTTCCGGTATCGGCATATAGATGTGCAGGAGAAATTGTATTGATTGAAGTACCATCTCCAAAAACCCATTGGGCAGTAGTTGAAGCGATAGAAGTATTAGTAAAACGAACATTTAATTCTTGAATCGTATCTATAAAATCTGCTACTGGATTTGCTAAAACATTTATCTGAATACCGATAGAATCGCCCGCACAATACAATTGATTCGTTTCACGTACGGCAATTGTATTTGAACCTGTGCTTGTAAAATATACCCGAATATGATTTCCATTGTCGCTAATTAAAGTGGTGTTGGTATCGATCGACCAACAATAAGTAGATTGATTATTCCATGGCACAGAGAAATCGACTGTATCTTTTTGACATACTGTAGAAGGACCTGATATAGCTGCTGTGTGTGGTTTCAGTATATGATATAAGAAAGGCGTGGTATATAAAAATATAGTATCATCCCATCGAGGTTCTAGTAGTTCAGGTTCATGACCAGCACCTACAAGCGGTACTAATCGATTGTAAATATTTAAATGATTCAAACGATTATGAATCAAAGAGCTGCCCATCACAGAAGGAAAGACTGGAAAAGAGAATGGATTGCCTGATACATAAGGAACAGCAGGATCGGCTGTACCATGAAAGGAAATCATAGGCACTGCATCTAATGGGGTATTCGTGATATAAGAGGTATCTAAAATAGCTCCCCATCGATTAATAATACCAGCAGGTTTAGGCACTCGTTGACCATAAAAAGTATTGCCACTGCAATCGACACATCCCATATCATCGGGCTCTAATAAAACAGCTCCTGCATAAGTGTATGATGGACGATCGGCATCGGTCATATAAGAAGCATGAATGCCTGAAATACAACCCGCACTACTACCCGTATAAAAAATATAATTCGTATCTATTTTGTAAAGCGATTGATTTTCGCACATATAACGAACAGCCGCTCGTAAATCTTGAATCCCTCTATACACTGCACGTATAGCGCTACCTGTGCTAATGGTATTAAATCCAATTCGGTAATCAATGGATATAACCGTGTACCCTTGTCGAGCAAAATGATTGCAAACTGTAGGAATATCCGGTTGACGTTTATCGCCAATTAAATACGCTCCACCAAATGCATATACAATCAAAGGTCGATGTGTACAGGAATCGCCAATTGGTTCATAAAAATCTAAACGTAAATCTTGTGAAGTTGAAATCCCATAAGGGTCAGCATTGCCAAACAAAATATCTTGAGTTACTTGTGCATTAAATATTTCTTGTTGGTATCGTTGACTGTTACATAATTGAGCAGTAGCACTAAAACTTACACTCAAAAAAACAACAAGATAAATATTGTGTTTGATTTTATTCATATTCCTATAAACAAATTTACAGAAGTTTTTTGTAATAGAAATAAATTCATTGAAAGCGATTAAATAAGTATCTTTAAATTATGAATTTGATTAAGATAATTATACTTCAATGCCTATGTGTACTATGCGTACACGCTCAAATAGAAACTGATATTGATAAGATAGTAAGCAGTGAAAAAAATGCATTTAAAAATCATCAAGCATTTGTATCGAGTACTATTAATAATTATGGTTACGATATTATTTATCATCAATTAGAGGTATCTATTGATCCCAGCGTATATGCCATAGAAGGAGCGGTTACAAGTATCATTCAAATCGATGCCTCTTATGATTCGGTTGTTCGATTTGATTGTTCGGATCGCTTACAAATTGATAGTATAAAAAGAGGAGCACAACATTTAGTTTACCAAACCAATGATACGGATATACTAAGCATCCATTTATTCAAAAGCTTGAATGTTGGTGATTATGATACATTTACTATTTTTTATCATGGGATTCCTTTAGCCAATGGATTTGGTTCTTTTTCGCAAACCTTTCACGATAGCATACCCAATATATGGACTTTGTCTGAGCCTTATGGGGCAAGAGATTGGTGGCCATACAAACAAAGCTTAAGTGACAAAATAGATTCGATAGATATTTATATTCGTTGCCCTAAAGGACAAGTAGCAGCCTCGAATGGTTTATTAGTAGCTATTGATTCTACCGAACTTACTACTACTATTTTTCATTGGAAACATCGCTATCCAATTGCGACTTATTTAGTGGCTGTATCTGTCACTAATTATGAGATCATTCCTTTACATATTTCTTTTGATAGCGATAGTTTAGTCTATATGAATTTTGTCTATCCCGAAAATTATATCAATGCCTTAGATGGTATATTAGAAAATATACAAGTGATGCATTTGTATGATAGTTTATTTCATCCGTATCCCTTTATGCGAGAGAAATATGGACATGCACAATTTGGTTGGGGAGGTGGCATGGAACATCAAACCATGACTTTTGTAAGTGAATTTAGTTTTGAATTATTAGCACATGAATTGGCACATCAGTGGTTTGGTGATAAGATCACCTGTGGCAATTGGCAAGACATCTGGCTGAATGAAGGTTTTGCAACATATTTAAGTGGCTTATGTTATGAGCATTTATTGAACGGCTATTATTGGCCTTTATTTAAAAAGATTCATATTGAAAAAGTATGCAGTCAACCGAATGGTTCGGTCTATATCAAAGACAATGAAGAGTTGAGCGTGGCTAGAATTTTTAGCAGTAGATTATCCTATTCAAAAGGAGCTATGTTTTTGCATATGCTTCGATGGAAGATGGGCGACGAAGCCTTTTTTACTGGTATTAATGCTTATTTAATAGATCCAGATTATGCTTATGATTTTTGTGTCTCCTCGCAATTTCAAGCGAAGATGGAGGAAGCAGCAGGAGCAGATTTAACTGAGTTTTTCAATGATTGGCTGTATGGAGAAGGTTATCCGAGTTATACGATTCATTGGCGACAAAATTTGAATAGTAGTCAAACTCAAATCAAAATAGATCAAGCTACTTCAGATGCCAGTGTTTCTTTTTTTGAAATGCCAGTGCCTATACGATTTTATAATTCCACGCAAGATACCACCATCATTTTCAATCATACCGAGAATCATCAAGTATTTACAATTGATTTGCCTTTTAAAGCGGATAGTGCCGAATTAGATCCGATGCGATGGATTTTGCAAAGTGGAAGTTCTATTACTAATTTATCTAAAGATTTATTAGCAGATAATTTAACTATACGAGTAAGTAGTACCGATATAAGTAATGCATTCAGTTTCGAAGTATCGAGTGAAAAAGCGGCAAAAATTGAAATGTATGTGCTGAACTTAAATGGTCAAAAAGTACTACAAGAAAAATTTGATATTGGATTTGAAAAGATACAAAAAAGTTATGCGACTAATGCATTAGCTAAAGGAATTTATATACTATATATCAAAGCAGGGAACGAAGAACACAGTTATAAATTAATTAAGTCACGCTAAGGAGTTAAAGGATTAAGATTTAAGTATTAAGATTTAAGTATTAATAATTACGTCAAGCTAGGGCGTGAAAGTATTAAAAACTCAACATTAAGCATTAAATCACGCCTTGGCGTGAAAGCATTAAACATTAAACACTAAACATTAAGCATTAAACACTAAGCATTCTTAAAGTGATTTTTTACGATATCAAATTTTTCAATATCACTTATCTTATCTGTCGACATTAATTCCATTTTAATATCTTTAAAATGAGCATCTTTATTCATGTAGTTATGCAGTTCATCTTTGGCGTCTGTTGGTCCGAATAAGAGCACCTGATCATATTTCACAACTTCATCAGCAATCTTTTTATAAAAAGCTTCTTGCATTTGATGTTCTTTGTTGTGCATAATATTTTCACTTCTACTTAAAGCATCTTCTTTAGTATGTGAATCAAATTTAGAAACAATAGAGTGATTGTTTATTTTATCGTTTAAGTCGATTAATTGAGCAGATGCATGATCGAGCCATACACCTAAATTTTTAGTTGTTTGCATATATATTTTTTTTGATGTGAGATAAAATTAATGTTCCAGATTATTTTTCATTTCTTGGAATTCTTCTTTATTGATTTGTCCAGCGGCATAACGTTTTTTTAAAATATCGAGTGGTGTATTTTTTTTATTTCGTTGTCCGGGTATATCATAAGGAATTATAAAAATCCAAATAAGTACAATTCCCCATACGAACCACCAAAAGAGATGCATCCCTAAAAAGTGATAATTATCAAAATTCATCATGATTTAATTTTTTTAAATGTGAACGTAAAAACCAAGCCATTTTCTCATGTGTTTCCATAATCCCAGTAATAAAATCGCTAGTACCTACATCTTTAAAATCTACTGAAAACATTTTTATATGACTACGTAAATGCATTATAATACTTTCATGATCAATTAAGAGTTCTTTCATAAAACCCTGGCTATTATTTTTTTTACTACTCGATTCTGTCAATTGAGTAAGGCTCAAATACGACTTTAAAGTGGCAGGTGCATAATGACCAATGGTACGAATACGCTCGGCTATAGAATCTATTAAATCTTCTAATTGTTCGATTTGAGATTCAAAAAACTTATGTTTATCAAAAAAATCAGCTCCTTCAATATTCCAATGTGCGTTTTTTGTTTTAACATAAAGTACATTTTCATCGGCTAGTAATTTAGCTAGTTCTTTACTGATTGCAATCAGGTTACTTTGTGTAATTCCAATAGTTGTTTTCATATATTTTTATTTAAGGTTATTTTGTATTTAATTCAATTATATAATTTCAAAAAGACTATTATCCATTATCTTCTTCCAGCTCATTATGATTATCTCCACCTAAACTGTAATAATTATTTTCTTCATCTTCCCTTCCTAATTGTTCTTCCAAATTATCTAATTCGCTGCCTGGAATATCTAAATCATCGCCCGACATATCCTCACTAAATTCAAGCTCTTTCAAAAGCGCATCTTCATTATTAATACTATTGAATAATGAGATATTTTCAGGGTCAAGATGTGTTTCATTTTTAGATACCTGATAGATATCTTCTGATGCAGGATAAAGTGGATATCCATCTTTATCGAGTAATGCATTCTTATTTGTTATTGTTTTATGTGGCATATATGTTTGTGCGTATTTGTTTACAAGGTTTACTAATGAACTATAATACTCTTTAAATGGGATATAATAGATATTCAAATTATCTGAATGTATCGAAGTATTGGGCATCTCATCCATATACTTTGAAAGCTCTGGATAATCACGATTTATTCGTAAAAGCATCGTCATTATCTTTTCTTCAATAGAAACCAGTTTTAGCATGATGATAGTTTGTTTAATATTTATTCATGCATATAACTAATTTAATTGGCTCCTATAAAATCATTTTCATTCACTGCAACAATAATTTCATTTCTTCTACCAAAAATTTGATACGGTGGATTATATCCTAACAGTCTAAAATTTCCATGATACATGATGCCTTTAGCTTCCAATGCCTTTTCGAGTATTGCTTGATGTGTAGCGATATTCTTAGTTGTTGCAAAACCTCCAAAGCGAATTGCTGCTACAAATTCGGGAGCTACTGTTTGTATTTGAATAGCTGGATTAGTGGGTTTTGGTAAATTATTGATAGAATAAACTGCGGGCATAACAAAAGCCATCGTTGAAATAGAATCGCCAATTTCCATATGTACTGGAGCCGTCATAGCAATTTGTTTTTTTTCACTATTCCCTCCAAAAATAAACTTCGCTAACTTAGCAAATCCTGTATTCCCCAAATCGCGATAAGATTTAGAATCAGAGTTCATCTTTGCCATTAAAGTTGCCGGATAATATCTGATTTCAAATGCTTCTTCTACTTTAATGACTTTATACGCTTGTGTTTCAGTGTTGTTAGTCGACATAGTTATATATACTTGAATGATAATAAATAGAAGTAAAATAAAACCTAGAATGATGAATGTAATTTTCATATGATATAGTAAATAAATGATTCTTAATAAATAGTTAATTCAATAAACTAAATTACATATTTGATACCTCTTCACAAATAGTAGCACATTCGGAACAAGCTTCGGCACACATTTTACAAGAATCGTGGTGTGAAGCATGTTTGATACACTCTAAGGCACAAGCCTTACAAATGATTGCACAAAGATTATGTAACTGTTTGCTATAGGCAGATCCTCGAGCATCAAAACGAGCACATAAGGCGCAAATATCAGCACAATCACGACATAACTTGATACATTCTTTATTCCCAGATTCGATACAATCAGTGATACAAGCCTCACAAGTAGCGACACATGCTAGACATGCATCCACAAAATTTATTTCATTTTCCATAGTTTATTTTATAATGAATATATGTTCTTTCATTATATACAAAGTTACTGATATCTGGCTGTTATACTTTATATAATTATATATTAGAGTTGTATTATTCACTGATTGGGTTGGAATAAGAATTAAGATTTAAGGTTTAAGATTTAAGTCACGCCGAGGCGTGAAAGATTTAAGTCACTTCATGGCGTGAAAGAATTAATTGAGCATTTAATTGTGAAAGATTTAAGTCATACAGTAAGTGAAAGAATTCCAATTGAAGGCTAAAAAAATAGTTGTAACTAGATATTCTACTTTTTCTGATATTGGTAATGACCTATGATTTTATAAGAGAATAAGCAATCTTCTAGTACTTGTCCCGCGCCAATATTATGGACCATCAGATAGCGTTTGCCATCGGCCGATTTTTTATTCACTACGAGTCCGATATGTGTTACAGCACCTCCTAAATTCCAACAGACAATATCACCCGGTGCATAATCGCTTGCATTCGTAGAGATGCTTTTGACAATTCCTTTGCGACTAAAGAAAGTCATTAAATTCGGAACTCGTCGATGATCGATATTCGCATCGGTGCTTTTCATTCCCCATGTTTTGGGATATTTAGCAAAATTAGCTTTCATATCTTCATGCACTTCTTTTTGTAAATCGATACCCATTTTTCGATACGCGCGAATCACCACATCGGTGCATACTCCCCTATCGGCTGGTACATCGCCGTTTGGATACTTGAGTTTGAAATACGTGGGATCGTATTTTACTTTTTGTTTGGTGAGTGTGAGTGTAGAGTCGGCCAACTTTTCATAAAATGTTTTTTGACTGACTACAGGAGTCATCAAACAAAAAAGAAATAAGAATAAAAGTGTTTTTTGCATGTGTATTTGAAAGGAATAAAAAATTATATTCTCTAGTAATAACGTATCTTTTTATAAAAGATTGCATCCGGCAACAACAATTTACTTGCCTCTTGATGGTTCTATGTTTTTAAGATTTTAGATTACTGCTCTTTATTTTTTTAATAAAGCCCCAATAAAAAGTGAGCAAAAACAAGGCGAAATGCAGCAAGCCTCGAAAGGCTAAAAATTGATGCGACATGCTGCCTCCCATAAATGGAAGATCTACTTTATAATAGGCAAAGTACCAACTGCTCCTGCTGTTACGAAGAAGGCTCCTGATAAAAATTTACAGATTTCTTTCCAATTCATTTGGTGATATGTTTTACAAAGTTAACGGTTTGCGGGCTTGCGAAGGTGGCGAATATACCACAAATGTTTAATGGATGAGAAATCAAATATAATTTATAAAAATTAATTTTGGTATGGGGGTGGGTTTTTAGTGCTGAATGTTTGGGAGAAACACGCTTAATAAGAGAGACTGAGTTGGTAACAATAGAAGATTCCTTCTGAAGGACGGTGCGGGAAAGTGAATTGTTAGATGAAAATAAAATCTGTATTGAATAAAAAAAATCTACAAACTTGCATGTCATTCAGAAGGAAACTACCATAATAAGAGAGACTGAGTTAGTAATAAGGGTAGTTGCCTTCTGCATGACGGTGGTGGTGGTGTGTGTGTAGCGTGACAAGCCTTTCTGCATGACGTGGGGGGCGGAGTGTCCTTCTGTCTCGAGTGTCTTATAACCCGATTTTCCTTCAGAAGGAATCTACCATCATAATGAAGACTGAGTTAGTAATAAGGGTAGTTGCCTTCTGCATGAAGGTGGGGGGGGTGTGATAGAGGCGTGAGAAGCCTGATGAAGGACGGTGTGGGAGAGTGATTTTTAAATAAAAAAAGCTTAGTATTTCTACTAAGCTTTTTTTGCGGACCGTCTCGTCAATATTATAATTGACGAGATCGAACCCGTCTCGTCTACTCCAAAGAGTTGACGAGATGACAGGGCTAGCTTTCGCTTATTAATTTTACTAAGGATCTTCTATTTAATTTTTTTATTCTTTTCTCTTCAATAATCGCATCTCGTTTACTTGGCATTTCTTTCTGAAACACCAATTTCCATGGTCTTTTTGTAGATGTAAATTTAGAATCACCAGCGTTATGTTCTTCTAATCGACGTAAAACATTTTCAGTGATGCCTTTATAGTAATCACCATCTAATTCGCTTCTTAATATGTAAATAAACCAAGCCATTTCAATCTATATATAATAAAAAAACCTCGTAAATCTTTCGACTTACGAGGCTTCATTTTTGCGGACCGGACGGGACTCGAACCCGCGACCTCCGCCGTGACAGGGCGGCATTCTAACCAACTGAACTACCGATCCAAAATCTATTTTTCAAGATTTAGGACTGCAAAGGTAAATATTTTTTTTCAAAATCATACTTTTTTTTCAAGAAAATTAATTTTACAAGATTAGTCGCCCTTTATCTCGCTAAAAAATTGTCTAATACATTCTTGGTCACTAAACTCAACTTCTTATCTTGCATCAAAGCTCCATTAAAACTGATCGAACCTACACTAAATACCGCTCCTCCAGCCGGATGCTCATAAATACTCATCTCCGCTCCTCCACTCCCATAATCAGTCGTATCGCGCTTACTCGCATTCCATCCTTTGGCTAATACTATCGTATTTACTGGTGATAATGCCGTTCGCTTATCTGTCTCATGTCCACTGGCTCCTATCCCCAAACGACCCGTCAACGATGTAACGCCCACCGTATCGCCATTCATTAATCCCGTTCCTCTAAATACCCAATGATCGCTCTGCACGATTTGATAAGGGGCATAAGTACCCAATCCTTCTTTCGAAAATTCAACCCCTAAAATACCCGATTCTGCTCTTCCTAAATCACGCCACTTCCCTCCTAAATCCGCATTCAAAGTATGCGAATCACCAAACTTCATACATTCTAATTGGGTAGCTGTCTTTACTACTTTCCAACACACTTGATTCGCCCCCATCGACAATACGCTTCCTCCCCTATTGACAAAAGCTTCTAAATGATTATACATCTCGCTAGTCCAGTACTCACTATGTGAATTTAATACCACTACTTTATAGTGATTCAATATCGAACTATCCGCATCAAATTCCTCATCACTAATAATATCATAGCCATATTGATGGGCATCTAGCCAATTTAAGAACAAACGCTCCGAGCTGACTAAATGAGATTCAGGGTATTTGTTTATAGGGTTTATATTATTGGGACGTTGAGTAGAAACTAAAGTAGCAATTTTTAATTGACAAGAATTGTCAATCAAAAATTTATAGAAAGAAGCTCCACCCCACTCGTTATAGGCTGTCCAGGTATTGGTTGAAGCAATAACTAAAAGTTTATGTTGCGCTTTTGTTGAATAGATCACAATAGGAATCGTAAATGATTTTTTATTACTCATCAATTTGAAATAATATAAACCCGGTGTCAAGTCCTCACTCAGCTTGAAATACAGACTTGGCTGCCAATTACAACCATACATAAAAGAGCAATTGGTATAATTCTGTTGTTGAGCACATACACGAGGAATCCCTTTCAATATTGTATCTACTTGTGCCATTTTATTGAAGCTGACTGTGAGGCGAGCAAATTTAGTATGCGCAAATATTTTTACAATTTCCCCTGGTGCATAACTGTATTTATCGCTATAACCCTCTACCGCATGGTCGTTGATAATGACTTGCTCATTTTGACAAGCACAATTGGAAGAAACGATATCCATGCTGGTATATTCTTGCATAGCACTAGCCATCGCATTTTGTGCAATTATAGGTTGTATCGCGCCTATACATAAAAAAAATAAAAGTACTCGAAACATGAAAAGAGTCGTTTAGATAGAACTACATTAAGCCACAAAAATAGGGATAAATACAAGCCAAAGTAGTATTTGGTTCATAACATGTAGAAAAAAAAGTAGAGGCTAAAAAAAGAAACTACTTACATTTGCCCTATGAGTAATTTTATTGTTTCAGCCCGTAAATATAGACCAGCTAAATTTGTTGATGTAGTGGGGCAAGAGCATATTACCAATACCTTAAAAAATGCTTTAAAAAACAATCACCTTGCTCATTCATTCTTATTTTGTGGTCCACGTGGGGTAGGTAAAACTACTTGCGCTCGTATCTTAGCGAAAACCATCAATTGTACGAATATTACCCCCGATTTTGAGGCTTGTAACGAATGTGAATCTTGTACTTCTTTTAATAGCAATAGCTCTTTTAATATTCATGAATTAGATGCTGCATCGAATAACTCCGTAGAAGATATTCGTGCTTTAATTGATCAAGTACGTTTTGCACCACAATCCGGAAAATATAAAATCTATATCATAGATGAGGTTCATATGTTGAGCCCTGCGGCTTTTAACGCGTTTCTTAAAACCCTAGAAGAGCCACCTCACTATGCGATATTCATTTTAGCTACCACCGAAAAACATAAAATTATTCCAACGATTTTATCTCGTTGTCAGATATTCGATTTCAGACGCATTGCCATTGATACCATCGTATCGCATCTCGAAGCGATTTGTACTACTGAAGGTATTACTGCAGAAACCAATGGATTGCATATCATTGCTCAAAAAGCTGATGGTGGATTGCGGGATGCATTAAGTATGTTTGATCGATTGGTCAGTTTTGCAGGTAAAAACATGACCTACAATGATGTGGTAACGAACCTGAATGTATTAGATCATGATTATTTTTTCAAAGTGACGGAAGCATTGCTGACGCAAAATATAGCAGAGGCTTTACTTACATTTGATCAAATACAAAAAAATGGTTTTGATGGAGATGATTTTATTTTAGGTTTAGGCGAGCATTTTAGAAATTTATTTGTTGCCAAAGAACCCAATACAGCTAAGTTGTTGGAGGTAAGTGGTGATTTAAAAGATCGATATATCACTCAAGCATCTATTGCACCCATAGGATTTTTAGTGAATGCTTTAAAACTAAGTAACGAATGTGATATTCATTATCGAATGTCGAAAAACAAACGACTTACTGTAGAAATTGCACTGACCAAAATGTGCTTTATAAAAGATGCTATATCCATAAGCACTTCGCCAGTTTCAAGTGGGGAAGCAAAAAAAAAATAAGGATATAAATACCACCATACTAGAGAAAGAAGATGCTCATCGTATCGATAAAATTGATACTCCCATAAATCCGGTTCTCTCTCCAACACCAACAAGTACTAGTGCTGCGACCACTACCAGCAAAGCAGAAACGCCTGTTAAAGCACCTATCATTACACCTATTCTTAAAACTAAAAAATTAAGTTTAGACAGTGTAGATGAAAATTTAAAACAAAAAGCGGCAGCTAATGCGCATACTACGAGTCATACCATTTTGAAAGAGCCAATAGCTATTGATGTGGAACTATTCGAACAAAAATGGAAAGAATTGGTGGAGTTAGTAAAAACCAAACATGAGAATTTAGGTTTAGCGATGTCCTTAGAACAAGCCACTTACGAGATAGATAAACATATCTTACACTTACAAGTAAACAGCGAAACCACTAAAGAATTGGTGGAGAAAGATAAGAGTATGTTGATTGAATTTATTAGTAAAGAATTGAAAAACGATACCATTCAATTCATGATTCAAGTTAGTGAGAAAGCCTTTGAAATCAATAAAAAATCTTTATCTCCCAATGATAAATTAAAAGTGATGATTGAGAATAATCCTGCGGTAGCAGAGTTAATCAAGCTTTTAAATTTAGAAATTGACTATTAAGATTTTTGAAAAAAATAAATTATACGTGAACATGAAAACCAAATTATTTATTTCTGTATTAACCCTACTAATGACTATGACTGAACTAAGCACAGCTAAAACATATACCTACGAAACCTATCCGAATGATCCATTAAAGGCACGTATTTATACGCTTGACAATGGATTGAAAGTCTATTTAACTGTATACAAAGACAAACCAAGAATACAAACCTATATCGCTGTGAAAGCAGGTTCGAAATTCGATCCGAAAGAAACCACAGGTTTAGCGCATTACCTTGAACATATGATGTTTAAAGGCACTCCGAATTTCGGCACCAAAGATTGGGAAAAAGAAAAAGTGATTTTAGCTACTTTATCTCAATTATTTGAAGCACATAAAAATGCTACCACTAAAGAAGAAAAAGAAGAACTATATCGAAAAATAGATAGTGTTTCGTATGAAGCTAGTAAGTATGCTGTTCCAAATGAATATGATAAAATGACTAGTAGTATTGGAGCGAAAGGTACCAATGCTTATACTTCCAATGATCAAACCGTTTATGTGAATGATATACCTAGTAATGAAATTCAAAAATGGTGTATGATTGAAGGAGAGCGCTTCCAACATTTAGTATTGCGTTTATTTCATACCGAATTAGAAACTGTTTATGAAGAATTTAATCGCAGTCAAGATAACGATGCCCGCTGGTGTTATGCCAAAGTATGGGAATCTTTATTGCCGAATCATCCCTATGGCACACAGACCACTATTGGGGTTGGCGAGCATTTGAAAAATCCATCGATGATTAATATTCATAATTATTTCAATACCTATTATGTGCCTAATAATGTGGCAATCTGTATGAGTGGCGATTTTGATTTTGATAATACGATTGCTATGATTGATCAATATTTTGGAGGATGGAAAGCAGGTACATTACCTGAATTACATTTTGAAGAGGCAAAAGAATTAACACAACCGGTATATAGAGAAACCTATGGACAACAAGCAGAAAATTTATTTATAGGTTATTTATTTGCAGGTAGAAATACGCAAGATGAAAAATATTTACAAATGCTCGATATGTTATTAAGTAATGGTAAAACAGGTTTAATTGATGTCAATATTAATCAAAAACAAAAAACATTAGAAGCGAGTTGTTTTCCTCAAGTATTAAATGATTATTCGGTATTGATGTTGTCTGGCAAACCTAAAGCTGGTCAAACTTTAGAAGAAGTTAGAGATATTTTATTGGCAGAAATTGAGCATTTAAAGCAAGGTAAATTTACGCAAGAAGATATGAATGCGGTAGTTACTAATTTTAAATTGCAAGAAATTAAATCGTACGAAAACAATTCAAGTAGAGCCAATAAATTTGTGGGGATCTTTACAGGCAATACCGACTATAAACAATCCTTAACTTTTATGGATGAATTAGCCGCTATCAAAAAAGAAGATTTATTGAAATTCATCAATGAGAAATTAAAAAATAATTATGTTGTTTCATATAAACGTAAAGGAGAAGATAAAGAGCGACATAAAGTAGATAAACCTAAAATTACTCCAGTAGTTTTAAATAGAGATGTGACTTCTACATTTGCTCAAAACTTTGGAAACACCACGTCTAAAGAGATTCAACCAGTATTTTTAGATTTCAAAAAAGAAATTCAAGAAAGCAACTTACATACAGGCATTAATATCGAATATATTCCGAATCAGTTAAACAAGACATTCAACTTGCAATATATCTTCGATATGGGCACTACGAATGATAAAGAATTAAGTTATGCGATTGGTTATTTTAAATTATTAGGAACGGATAAATATTCGATTGAACAAATCAAAAACGATTTATTTAAATATGGTTTAGATTTTAATATCAGTATTGATGCACGTAAAATGGTGATTAGTTTAAGTGGATTAGAAGAGAATATTACTCCGGGTATTGAAATGCTTGAACATCTGATTGCGCACGTAAAATCTGATACAGCGGTTTATAATGAATATGCAAGTAAAATTATTAAATCTAGACAGAATCAAAAATCAGATAAAGGATATATTTTACAATATTTGATGAGCGATTATGCGAAATATGATGGACATGAAATTCCTTCTTTAGATATTTATACAGCGGCTCAAATCAAAGCATTAGACCCTGAAAAATTATTGAATAAAATTCGTACTATCTTTAATTACAAACATAGTATTTTCTATTATGGTCAACTTCCATTGAATGATATCAAGAAAAAATTAGATCAAGCGCATCATACACCAAAAACATTACTTGATTATCCAACGAGAAAAGAATATACCTATAACGATTTCAAAGAGCCAAGAGTTTATTTCTATAATTACGATATGGTTCAAGCGGAAATGATTTTCTTAGCTAAAGATGAAAAATACAATAAAAGTTTTTCCCCTTATATTAGTTTAATCAATGAATATTTTGGTAGTGGTTTATCGTCTATTGTGTTTCAAGAAATCAGAGAACAGAAAGCCTTAGCGTATGCATCCTCTTGTGTATTCACTGCACCTATTTATCAAGATGAATGTCATTTTGTACAAGGTTATATAGGCACACAAGCAGATAAAATTAAAGATGCTATTCCAACCTTACAAGGATTGATACATAGCTTACCTCATATTGAAAAGCAATTTCAGAATGCGAAAGAATCGAGTTTATCTCAAATAGAATCGGATAGAACTACGCGTACCGATATTTTTAATTTAAAAGAATTATTACGCTATAGAGGCATCGATTATGATATTCGTAAGGATAATTATGCGGCTATCCAACAAATGAATTTTGAGCAATTAAATAGCTTTTTTGACACGCATTTTTCGAAGAACACTTATACCATATTAATCATTGGTAATAAGGATAAGTTGGATATGAATTATGTAAAGAGCTTAGGTACGTATAAAGAACTGAGTGAAAAAGATTTATTTGTCGACTAAGCTATAGCGCTCTCTGGCGAATAGCTTCATACACACAAATCGCTACTGAATTAGAAACATTGAGTGAATCGTTTTTACCAAGCATTGGTATTTTAATGATTTCATCTGCTTGTGTTAACCAAAAATTGGATAGCCCAGTCGCTTCTGTTCCAAATATAAAAGCAACTGCTTGCTGATAATCACTTTGGTAATGATAATGATCTGTTGTTATAGCGGTTGCAAAGGAGCGAATCTGATGTGTTTTCAAAAAGCTTTGTAATTCTTCATTGGTACAAACTGCTATTTGTTTATTAAAAAAAGTACCCACGCTATTGCGTATGCAGTTAGGATTATAAATATCTGTATTAGGTTCGCATACAATCACTGCATCGGCACCAGAGGCATCGGCAGTACGAATCACTGCCCCTAAATTACCAGGTTTTTCAATACCTTCGAGGACAATCAAAAGAGGTTTTTCACTTAGTAGTAAATCTGCTAATGCATGTATTTTTGTTTGAGCCACTGCAACAACAGCACTAGTGGATTCGCGATAAGATATTTTATCAAAAACTTTTTCACTTACTAGATAAGTAGGCTTTTTAGTTTGGCGGATAAAATCAGGAAGCGTAGTACATTTTTCATGAATATAATATTCTACTATTTCATAAGTAGAATGATACAACATCTCAACTTCTTTCAAACCTTCTACAACAAATAAGCCCGCACTTTTTCGTTCCTTAGATTTCTCAATAAGAGTAACTATATTTTTAATTTTTTGATTTTGTAAACTTGAAATGATTTCCATCTAATGAAACAATTTATTTAGGTTCGAGAATGAGAACAATCTTATTAAAATCTGCTGCAGCATTAATAACGCTTTTAAATGAATCATAAGAAGAAATAGGTAAATCTAATATCCTATAACTTTCTTCATTCGAGATATTTAGCATATTCTTTTCTGTTTGATCGTTCGTTACAAACTGACATGCAATTTGATTGTCTAAAGTACAAACTTTATTAATATTTATTTTATCTGTATTTTTTAATACATAGCCTTCTGGTATTTGCATTCGTATGATTCTATAATACACGTGGCTGTATGGAATACTGATGACTGTTTGACGACTCCCCTGCTGATACATCTCTTCTTGCTTGCCAATTAAATCACCGAGTTTAAATAAATAAGTATCTCCCACTTTTTCCATTAAATTTTGATTCGTAGTGGTGCAACTCGCTTTAAATGAGACTTTACCAAAGTATTCAATGCCTTCATTACTTGTTTTGACGCTTACATTGGTTAAGTCGCCTGTAAAACCTGAGAGTAATTCTTTACGCAATTTTTCTTTTTCTTTTTCTTCTACCAATTGCATATACGGTTGGATTCGTTCGGCTATATAACCTGACCAGGAGACTTCATAGCTGACAGATGGTTTGCTCATATCAGTTGTAAAATCAATATTTATAATCATTGTATCTATAGAAGCTGAATAATCTAACGCAGGTATTTTTTTAATTTCACCAATCCCAGTAAATACATTTTCAATTCGTAATGGTTTAATAAATAATGCATAATTATCGGTGTATTGATAAGGGATATATGGATATCGACTCAGCAATTCTGTAGGTGCGATATATTTATAACTAGGGAAATACATCAAATAATTATTTAAATGATTTTGATTTTCAAAAGTAGAATCGAATTTCTCTTCAAAGCGATCGGTTGTCAAAACTTCTTGATGATCGATTCCTAAATAATTATAGATACAGCAGAATAATTTAACCATCCCAAAATAATCTGTTACTTTATTCTTAAAAATAGTGGCTAAATCCCTATTAACAATAGTTACATCTTCGCCACAAAGTATATTGGATTTTACATAAGATTCCACTTCGCGTATTTTATCTTCTTCATTTGTAATTGAATTGATATTACTTGCAGCTAAAAATTTAGAAATGAGTTTTAAATCTGATTTAGATAAAACAGGATTCATGATTGGATATATCTTTTGTACCACTTGACTATAACTAAATAAATCCATGATACCTGTTCGATGATTCCCTGTCATTTTATAAGCAATCGATTTCAAGCTAGCATTATAATTACTATATTTTTCTTCTTGCAATGCTGCTACATTTTCTAATTGAATGTATTGTCTAGTTTTTTCGCTATCACTTGAATCTATGATAAATTGTTGCTCACGTATATTGTATGTTTTGGTTTGAAATACTAAATAAGAAGGATAAATCAATTCAAATTGTTGCCATTTGGATGGATAATCACTTTGTAAATCCAAACTCATTCCCGTTACTTGAGGAATCATTTTACGTAAGACGATTCGTTCGATCAATGCACCTATAACAAGTCCTTTAACTGCATAATATTGGTACTTCTTGGCTTCTTTTTCATCTTGAGCTTCTTTGATATCCTCGTTTGTTAATTCGATTATTTTACCATCAGGTAATATCACACGTAGTTTATTAATCAATAATTCGGTATTCTCAGAAAATGGAATTCGTATGGTATTATTGCGTTCGATAGCATCACTTGAATTTAATAAAGTGATATTATGCCATAAATAATATTGATAAGCACCTTTGTCTTCTATTGTAAATTCCACTGCTTTTTTTTCTTCAATACAAATCTCTCCATACTTTGCATCTTCTTCACTTAATACATATTTGGGAATTTGGGTTGCCCATGTATAATTCTTAAATGGATAGTCTTGCGCTTGTGCCGCAAATTGAATAAGCATAAGGCATAGGACTACTAGCTTTATTTTTGAATTCATAGTTTAGATTTTTTTAAGGCTATATTTTCAGAAAGTATTTTATTCAGTTGCATCAAGGTTGAATTCCATAAAACGAAATATTCCTTTTTTATTTGCATCTTTTTAAGTGTGATTGTATAGTTTAGAATGACCTGATTCGTGCTTTTTACAAAATGGCTTGAAAACTGAAGCAAATCATTATCTAAGAGCATATCTTTAGGCAGATAACTTACTACATAATCTTTAGGAATATCTAAGGTGATTTGATATGTATGCGTATCGGCATATCTAAAATATTTATCAATTTTTCGTGTAGTATCTATTTTACTATTTTCTAAATATTTATTAAAAAACAAATTGATATATTTTTTATCCTCCACATTTATAGCATAGTTGGCTAATTCAAAATCATAGTTAACAATATAATGTTCATCTCGATTATTGGCATTTTGCTCCTGATAATTTTTAAGAAAGAATTTATTGTTTCCTAATTCTAGATAGGGTTTAATTTCTTTCATTCTTTTTTCACCTGAATAATCAGATAGCATTTCTAACATATAGTCTTTATAATAACCAAAGGTATTTAAAGAGCCATGTCCTTTTATGATATCGCCATCCAATTGTATATTCGTTTCAACTAGATAAGTATTTAATGCTGCATCTACTGGTGGTACGCGCACTATCTCATAATGATTGCTATCTATATGCACCATCGCTTCTTTATTCTGAATAAATTCAGAAGGGAAAACCCAAGGAGTATATTTACTTGTAGCATCTAAGAAGATATATTTTCCTTCTTTTTTATAAGTGGCAATCATATGATTGTCTATGGCTGTAGTAGGGATATCTTCATAATCGTAGGGCAAATCATTACTACCAATCCAACTGATATACACGTTTGGAATTTTTTCAATTTGAATTAAAGCCACTAGTAAGTTGGCCATATCTTTACAATCACCAAATTTTTTATCGCATACTTCAACGGCACTTCTTGGAATAAATCCGCCAAATCCTTCTTCAAACGCCACATAGCGAATATGATCTTTGACCCAATAATATATTTTTTTAATTTTTTCTTCGTCTGTTGTAGCACCTGTAATAATAGAATCGGCAATCATCTTAAGTGCTTGATCATTATTCGACTGATTATTCGCGCTGATAAATTTATAATAATAAGCATGTAAATCATCTAAATTGGCAAGTACATTTTGTTGCTTGCCATTATTCATATACGATTTGATATTATAAATGATATGAGGAATATAATAACGGATACTATATACATCCTCTATCTGATCGAGTTTTGCACTATTCTGATATTGCCATGTAAATACTTTTCTATTTTTAATGCTACTGCTTGTATATTCAATAGGATAATCGGCTGTATTAAATAATTTATAGCCTAAATCGATATCTTCATCCACGGTAATGGTGAGTCTAGAGTTATTACAAAAGATGCTAGATGCAAAGAAAAAACCATCTAATAATTCAGGTTGTGTAAATTCTTGTTTATAGTGTAATACTTTTTTAGTGCCTACCGCCAAATCGCTATAAGAAAAAACTCGTTCACTGATATCATTATGAAAAATCATATCATCAAAAACATGTCTATCTTTAAACTCTTTTACATCAATTCGCTTATAATTATTTTTGTTAGGCACGAGTGTATAGGCTTCTAAAAAAGTTAGTTTATAAAAATCAGAAAATTGAACAGACTCTTGATCATTTAATACTGCGAGATTTTTAAGAATAAATGTTTCTTCATAAACATCAGAAGTGATTAATAATTTTCCATCTTTATGTGAAATATCGATATCGCTGCTTCGTTGAGTATAGATGATAAAATCATCTGGATGTTTGCTTTGCTCAGCAACTAATTCCACATTCGGTTGTGCCGATAAAAAAGAAAGAGTAAAAACAAGAAAGAAGAAACTGGATAAAAGTTTATAATTCATATAATGAAGTTCAAGTAAAATTAATACATTCAAAATACTTTGCTAATTTATATATATTCAACGTGTCAGTAGCTTAAAAAATTGTTTATTAAAATAATTATAACGCATTATAAACATTGATTTTATCCACTAATTTCAAACAAAGAATAATACTCTATGTAAATCTAAGATTTTGGCAAACATTTTAAATCTAAAAATGGTTAATAAGCTATAATTTTGTAAAAAATATGAATGCAATGAATACATTGAATAAAATTCCTAAAACACCAGTAGGCAATACCATCTCTTGTAAAGGTTGGGTACAAGAAGCAGCATTACGTATGTTATTAAACAATTTAGATGCTGATGTAGCTGAAAGACCAGAAGATTTGATTGTTTATGGAGGAAGAGGAAAAGCAGCTAGAAATTGGGAGAGTTTTGAATTAATTATAAAAGCTTTGAAAGATATTGAAGAAGATGAAACTTTGATTGTACAAAGCGGTAAGCCTGTAGGTATATTACGTTCACATAAAGATGCCCCTCGTGTATTAATCGCTAATTCAAACTTAGTGGGAAAATGGGCTAATTGGGATCATTTTGATGAGTTAGAAAAAAAGGGATTGATGATGTATGGTCAGATGACCGCTGGATCGTGGATTTATATTGGCTCACAAGGCATCGTACAAGGCACCTATGAAACTTATTTGGAATTAGCTAATCAACATTTTAATGGTAGTTTAGCTGGCACGTTAAATGTTACAGCTGGTTTAGGTGGTATGGGAGGTGCTCAACCACTTGCTATTACTATGAATGAAGGCGTTTGTTTAGCTGCAGATATGGAAGAATGGCGAATACAAAAGCGTTTAGATACCCGATATATTGATGAGTTATATCATGATATTGATGAAGCGATAGACAAAGCATTACATTATAAAGCGACGAAAGAAGCGAAATCGATAGGGGTTGTATGTAATGCAGTTGATTTATTACAACGATTGATAGATCGTAATATCACTCCAGATACATTAACCGATCAAACCTCTGCGCATGATGAATTGATAGGTTATTTCCCAGAAGGGATGAGTGTTGCAGAAGCAAATACCCTTCGTGAGGCAGATCCAGAATTATATAGAAATAAAAGTTGGGATACCATGGCTAAGCATGTCAAACAAATGTTAGAATTGCAAAAACGTGGTGCCATCACTTTTGATTATGGAAATAATATCAGAGGACAAGCCAAAGATAAACGTCAGGTGATGAATGCATTTGATTTTCCTGGATTTGTACCAGCTTATATTCGTCCATTGTTTTGTAAAGGAAGTGGACCATTTCGTTTTGTAGCACTGAGTGGCGACCCACAAGATATAGCAGTATGTGATGCTAAGTTAAAAGAATTATTTCCTGAAAATAAAGGATTGATTCGTTGGTTGGATATGGCTAAGGAGCGTATTGCCTTTCAAGGATTACCAGCACGAATTTGTTGGTTGGAAATGGGTGCAAGAGAAAAGGCTGCATTAGCATTTAACGATTTAGTAAAAGAAGGAAAAGTGAAAGCCCCTATCGTTATTGGTAGAGATCATTTAGATACGGGTTCGGTGGCTTCTCCCAATAGAGAAACAGAAGCGATGAAAGATGGCAGCGATGCAGTGGCTGATTGGCCAATCTTAAATGCCTTAATCAATACAGCTGGTGGTGCGAGTTGGGTGAGTTTTCATCATGGAGGTGGTGTAGGTATGGGCTATTCTTTACATGCAGGGATGGTGATAGTAGCAGATGGTACAGAAGATGCGAAAAGAAGATTGACACGTGTTTTACATAATGATCCAGCTATGGGGGTAATTCGTCATGCAGATGCTGGCTATGATATAGCGCTTGATACTGCACGTAAAAATAACTTGGATATTAAAGAACGATTGAAGTAACATGTTTACTGAAAAACAATATTTCTATCAGAATAAAATAGTATGGATACTACCCATACTTTTTATTTTAATATTATTTACTACAGGATTAAATACGGGATTTAAATTAGTGAGTCTAATGCCTTCCTTAGCTTTCTTTATACTCCTGATACTTTTATTTTTCATGCATCTTGAAACAAAAATAGATGAAGTGGGAATTCATTATAAATACCTTCCTTTTATATACAAACAAAAAACAATACAATGGACCGATATTGAACAGGTTTCTGTAATAGAATATAATCCTTTGAGAGATTTTGGTGGATGGGGCATCAGAGGTTGGGGCAAAAGAAGAGCCTTAAATGTTTATGGAAATAAAGGCATACAAATCATTTTTAAAAATGGTGATTTACTTCTATTAGGGACGAATCAAATGGAAGAAGCAAGCAGTATTATTGCACATTTTTATATGAATTAAAATGAAAAAGTTTTCTTGTATAAAGCTTATTTTATTATGCTTTAATCATTACTTCTTCTAGTACTATTCATGCGTAATACAAAATAAAGTAACTGGGCAATGGATGCTAAAGCAGCAACAAAATAAGTTAAACCAGCCCATTTAAGCGCATCTTTTGCGCCATTATATTCTTCGTCAGATTTGATAATACCACTTTCTTGAATAAATACTAATCCTCTTTTAGAGGCATCGAACTCAACAGGTAAAGTAATGATAGAAAATAAGGTTACTATAGCTTGTAAAACGATAATCGCTAAAAGCACATAATAATTGCTTTGCATCACATAAAATCCAATACCAAAAATAAATACCCAACGCATAATATTAGAACTAACATTTACTATAGGAACTAATCGGGAACGAAGCATCAACATACTATATGCAGTGGCATGTTGTACGGCATGTCCGCATTCATGTGCTGCAATAGCTGCAGAAGCTATACTTCTACCTTCATATACCTCTGGACTTAAATTCACAGTTTTATCTAAAGGATTATAATGATCGGTCAACTCGCCAGGAATATTGGTAATTTGCACATCATAAATGCCATTGAATTTCAACATTCGTTCGGCTACTTCTTTTCCAGATAACCTAGATGTTAAAGGGATTCGACTATAGGTAGAAAATTTATTTTTGAGTACTGTACTAACTAACATTGATATTAGTCCAAATACAATCATTATAA
>CANHVE010000006.1 GCA_947464015.1 Saprospirales bacterium
AGGCTTGAGTTATTATTATTCTTTAGCAAATAAGTTTTTTGATTATATGCATGCGCAGATACCTTCTATTAACATGAATTTTCCAGAATATCAAAAAATGAATGCCTGTTATGAAACAGCCATATTGATAGATTCATTAGAGGTAGAAGATATTCAAAATGCAATTGAACAAATGAGTGATACAAATACTTACAAACGATTACAACAAAATTGTCTTCAAGCGAAAGCCGAATTTAATTGGCAAATGGAATCAAAAAAATTGATAGAACTCTATCAACAATTAGAGAAGTAAAGATGCTTATTTATATGTTGTTTATCAGATCAACCTTAATAGATACTTGCTTCATATAGAAAAGCTCTCATAGCTCTTGCGTGTTCAAAACAGGTTTTAATTTCTTGGATTAACTTTTTATCGCTCAATATTTCCTTCTCCCATTTTTTAATCATTAAGAACTGTTTATTATACATAAAAGGTTGTTCAATGGCAGCTTCCTTAAATTCTTTTGCCAATACTTTTGATTTTTCGCCCATCAAAGTGCCAAATGATTTTTTAAAGGATTTATCTTTTAATAAAGTATTGAATTCATTCGGATGATCCATAATATAGGTTCGAATTGATTTTAGCATCTTAGCATCAGGTTGATATAAACCACTATAGAATGCAGCCCCAGTAGCAGTAAGTTCTAAATAAAAGCCAGGTCCATTCATATCTTTTCTTCCATTTTTAGCAATTAATGCGCTGCAATGTGTTTTATAGGGAGTTTTATCTTTACTAAAACGAACATCTTTATGTATACGAAAAATAGCCGATTTTGGATCGATCAATAAATCTTTGTCAACTATACTTACTTCATCAATTAATGCTTCAATAAAATGATAGAAAGGCAATTTTACTTGTTCTTCGTATCGTTGCCTATTAGCATCGAACCATACTTTACTATTGTTTTTTTCAAGTTCTTTAAAAAACTGTGCAAAATCTTTTGTAAAAAATGCCTTCATAATACTTATTTTTATTGACTAATAATTGATCAAATATATCATATGTTTTACAAAGTTTTACATACAGAAATAAAACCTATTGAAAATTATAATATAAATAGGGCATTTCATTATGGCGATGGTTTTTTTGAAAGCATTTATACTGAAAATTTACAAATGCCATTATTTGAATATCATTATAATCGTATTTGTAAATCATTTGATATACTTCGTTTAGATAAATCATTTTTGCCTTCTTCTGAAAGCTTATATGATAAGATTATAAGTACATTGATTCAACCTGTACCTGCTCGTATTCGTCTTGATTTTACTCGTGAAGCGGAAGGTTTGTATTTGCCAGATAGCAATGATGTAATATTTACAATCACACATAAAGCATTGGAATCAAAAATATTTGAATCTAGTAAAGCGGTGTATAATTGTGCAATCTATAAAGAAAATATAAAATCTAGCTCTGCTTTATCTTGCATCAAAAGTAAAAATGCGTTAATCTATGTACTAGCAGCTATATGGGCCAATCAATACCATTTAGACGATGCAATATTACTGAATGAACATCAGCATTGTATTGAAAGTATCTCAAGTAATTTATTTATTATTCGGGATGAAAAAATATACACGCCAACTATGCAATCAGGTGCTGTACATGGAGTGATGCGTTCATTTATTATTGATGTACTTAGTGAACAGGGAATCTTAGTGATTGAAAAAGATATAGAGATAGAGGAGCTCGTTCAAGCAGATGAAGTTTTTATTTCGAATAGTATTAAAGGGATACAATTCATTACAAGCTATTTAACTAAGAATTATCAAATACAATTTACCCAAAAGATTAGACAAATAGTACATTCAGCATTCTTAAAAAAGATGAATTAAATTCTACCATCAAAAATTTTATGCTATGAAAAATTTACTACGAAATATATTAGCGATAGTTTTAGGAGTTGTAATAGGCGGTTATATCAATATGCAAATCATCATTCATGGCACCTCTATTATTCCCGCTCCAGCCGGCGCTGATGTTACCACTACAGAAGGATTAAAAGCTGCTTTACATTTATTTACTCCTATAAACTATATCATGCCTTTTCTAGCGCATGCACTAGGAACCTTTGTTGGAGCGTTCATCGCCTATCTGATTGCTGCTAAAAATAAAATGCGTATTGCGCTTACTATAGGTGCCATCTTTTTAGTTGGAGGAATCATGAGTGTTATTGAACTTCCTGCAGCTATTTGGTTTAGTGTGCTGGATCTAGTTGCTGCCTATTTCCCATTTGCATTTATTGCGGCCAAATTAGGAGGCTTTATCCAACGAAATGAATCATAAGAAGACAATTTATCCAAATCACTTGGTGATTAAAGAGGCCTTACAACTGTATTTTTAGTAAATATCATTTTGCAGATGAAGGCCCTGCTCCTTTATTTTTAAAAAAAAAGTCAAAAGTTTTTGTTTTTCAACAATTTTATTTATTTTTATAAAATATTTTTCAACAAAATTATCATTAATGAAAAAAGTATTTTTACTAGTAAGTATGTTTTTTAGCATGATGGCCATTGCGCAATCAGGTAGACAATGTGGTACGATGCATAATTTAGAACGATTAAAGGCAATCGATCCAAGCATTGAAGCTCATATGAACGATATTGAAACACATACTAATCATTTTATTTCAACTAGTCCAGATGGAAGTAGAGCGGTTATCACGATACCAGTGGTAGTGCATGTAGTATATAATACTGCTTCACAAAATATCAGTGATGCTCAAATTGCTTCTCAAATTGCGATATTAAATAATGACTTTAGAAAATTGAACGCTGATGCGACTTCTATTCCATCCATCTTTACATCCGTAGCGGCTGATTGCGAAGTTAATTTTTGTATGGCACAACGTACACCTACTGGTGCAGCAACTACTGGTATTGTAAGAGTATCTACAACCACTACGTCATTTATCGATAACGATAGAGTAAAATCATCTACTACTGGTGGAAGTACAGCATGGGATGCCACCAAATATTTAAATATTTGGGTATGTAATTTAGGTGGTGGTTTATTAGGATATGCTCAATTTCCTGGTGGACCAACTGCTACAGATGGTGTAGTAATCAATTATACGGCATTTGGTAATACAGGTACAGCAGCAGTTCCTTATAACCGTGGAAGAACAGCAACTCATGAAGTAGGCCATTGGTTAAACTTAAGACATATATGGGGTGATGCTACATGTGGTAGCGATTTAGTATCAGATACTCCTCCTCATAATACAGCTAATTATGGTTGCCCAACATATCCTCACTTGAGTACTTGTACGGGTAGACCAACTGAAATGACTATGAATTATATGGATTATACAGATGATGCATGTATGTATATGTATACTGCAGGTCAAAAAGCTAGAATGCAAGCATTATTTGCCGTAGGTGGTGCAAGAGTTGGTATTACTACTTCATTAGGTTGTACTCCTCCTACTACAGGTGGAACTTGCGGAACTCCTAGTGGTTTGGCAGCGGGCTCTATTACTAGCGCAGCAGCTACATTAAGCTGGACGGCAGTTAGTGGTGCTTCTTCTTATAATGTGCAATATAAATTAAGTTCAGCTACTACCTGGACTACTGTTTCAAGTACCTCTACTAGTCTTGCTCTATCTGGTTTAAGCGCTTCTAGTACTTACAATTATCAAGTACAAGCGGTATGTTCTGTATTAGGAAATTATAGTACGGCTGCTAGTTTTACCACACTTGTAGCAACTACTACATGTGGAACCGATAGCTATGAGCCCAATAATTCAATAAGTGCATACAAAACACTCGCTGTAAACTCAACTAAAACAGCTAAAATTTGTCCTGCTGGAGATGAAGATTGGTATAGATTTTCAACAACTTCAACAGCTAGAAACTTTAAAATAGATTTAACTACATTGCCTGCAGATTACGATTTATATGTATATAATAGCAGTGGTACGTTGCTAGGTTCATCTGTGTTGGGAGGTACTTCTAATGAGACATTCAAATTAAATGGTGGTGCCGTAGGAAATTATTATGTAAGAGTAATTGGATATGGGGGAGCATTTAATGCTACCACAAATTATTCTATTCGGGCAACTACAAGTAGTTCAACTTTAAGAGGTGTGGAAGAGGGCGAAGAAGTAGTTGCTCTAGATGAAGTATTCGATGGAGTTATCGTATTCCCTAATCCTGCAACTGACAAAGTAGTAGTAAATTATTTTGCACAAGAATCAAAAGATGATGTACAAATGTTTGTTTACGATATGACAGGTACTATCGTTCATAAAGAATTATTTAGCACTGCAAATGGTTTAAATCAACTTGAATTTAATTTGACAAATTATTCTAATGGCATATATATGGTTGTGGTTCAAGATGGAGATAAAACCTATAGTAATAAATTACAAATTCAACATTAATCTTACTTATCATTATAAAAAAAGCCTCCGTAATTGGAGGCTTTTTTATTCTTATAATACAACTATATTTGAAAAAAACAATTTCTCATGTTTGCAATCATTTGGCGTGGCTACGGAATACTAGTTCCTATTATTTATCTCTTATTGGGATTGATGATTTGTTTTTTCTTTGATGGGTTCAATACCAAACTACTAAACCCTCCATTTCTTAAATGGCATGCAGGCATTTCATCTATACCAATTTTATTATTGGGCTTAGGAGCTTTTTTAGATTTTGAAGAAAAAGAGCTAGCCAATAAAATAGGCTTTAAAAAATGTTGGTTTTATTTTAAACAACCTTGGAAACATCATTTTATGTTTGTTCCTATTTTGTTTTGGGGATTAATTTTAATCATAACAAGCATACGCCTTTTCCTAAAATAATTATCGTTAGCGCGAGTCCTGAATGTTCGTGAATTAATCGGGCTATAAAAAAATTACTTATAGAAGTTTAAAACACTTTCTATAATGTGACTTACTTGTTGGTCGGTTAACTCGTAGAAGAGTGGTAAACGCACTAAATTATCACTGAAAAAATCACTCATAGGCAACTCACGTCCATCGTGTTTGTCTTTATAAAAAGGACTTTTATGTAATGATAAATAATGAAACACAGCATTGATATTATCTTTTTTCAAATGCTCAATTAAACGACTTCTTTCTTCTAAATTTTTAGTCACCAAATAAAACATATGCGCATTATTTGTGGCATAATCAGGTACATGTGGTAAATCAACTACTCCTCGTTGCTCTAGTGATTTCATCCCTTCATAATATTGATTCCAAATCGCTTTTCTACGATTTTGAATGTTTTGCATTTCTTCTAATTGGGCATATAAATAAGCAGCTTGTAATTCAGAAGGCAGAAAAGAAGACCCAATATCTACCCATCCGTATTTATCAACTTCGCCTCTAAAAAACGCTGAACGATTGGTGCCTTTTTCCCAAATAATTTCTGAGCGATTTACAAAGGCTTCATTATTTACAGTGAGCATTCCACCTTCACCACTGATAATATTTTTAGTTTCATGAAATGAAAAAGCTGCTACATCAGCAATCGCTCCTAATGGTTTGCCTTTATAAAACGAATCGATAGCTTGTGCCGCATCTTCGCATGTATGAATGTTATGTTTTTTTGCAATAGCCATAATTTTGTCCATATCACAAGCATTCCCCGCATAATGTACTACACAAATAGCTTTAGTTTTAGGTGTAATCAATGCTTCTATTTGATTGGCATCTATATTCGGATGATTGGTTTCACTATCAGCAAATACGATTTTCGCACCGCGTAAAATAAATGCATTAGAAGTAGACACAAATGTATATGAAGGCATAATTACTTCATCACCAGGTTGAATATCCAGTAATATAGCACTCATCTCTAAAGCATCAGTACATGAAGAAGTCAATAAGGCTTTTTTAAAATGATATTGATCTTCAAAAAAAGATTGACATTTTTTAGTGTATTTTCCATTGCCAGAAATTTTCCCTGTAGCTACAGCATCTTTTAAATATTCATATTCTTTTCCTGATGCAAATGGTTTGTTAAATGGAATCATACGTTACTAATTTAGTCGTCAAACTTACTTAAAAGTATTTGTATAGAAAAATTTATTCCTATCGCAGACTGGTAAATGTATAAACTTAATATATTTTTTTATAATCGGAACATAACAGCCTTTTTTAATAAAAAAAGCAGTGTTTTCAATAATTATAGTAGTAGTTTCGTAGTCCAAAAAAAAATAATCTAATGCCTATTAAATTATCGAAAATTAGTACTCGTGCACCGAAGAAATTAGATAAAGAAAAAACGAAAGCACAAACTCAAAAATTATTAATTGATTTAGATGAACTACAGAATTTATTTTTTGCATCACAAAAAAAAGCATTATTAATTGTAGTTCAGGGCATGGACGCCAGTGGTAAAGATGGGGTAGTAGCCAATGTTTTTGGAGCATTTAACCCTATGGGAATTCGGGTGGTTTCTTTTAAAAAACCAACAGAAGAAGAAATGGCACATGATTTTCTTTGGCGGATACATGCCAATGCACCACGTAAAGGTATGATACAGGTATTTAATCGTTCGCATTATGAAGATATTTTAATTCAACGAGTGCATCAATGGATCGATGAAAATACTGTCAAACAAAGGATGCAACAGATAAATCATTTTGAAGAAATGTTGGAACAAAATGGTACAAAAGTGATGAAATTTTATTTGCATATTTCACATGAAGAACAATTGGAACGATTAACAGAACGAATGAATACTCCTGAAAAAAATTGGAAATACAATGCACAAGATTTAGAAGAGAGTAAGCTATGGGATGCTTATATGAAAGCTTATGAAGAAGCGATAGATAAATGTAGTGCTAAAATTCCATGGCAGATTATACCAGCAGATCAAAATTGGTATAAAGAGTTTTTGATTGCTTCTGAAGTAGTAAAATACTTAAAATCACTGAAAATGAGCTATACATCGCTCAACAAATAAATGAACCTTTTAACCTAAGACCTTGTTACTTATAAAAATTTGAGCGTAAATGAATGTTTGCAGTACTTTAACAAAAACATATAACTTATCTGATAGTTATCAGTTTAAAGTATTTGAAAAAGCGGAGGAATTAGTTCATACGCCTTGGTCAAGTATTGTAAAACATGACCCTTTTTATAAAATAGAGTATTTACAAGAGATAGAAAAAAGTTGTTATCCTGATTTAATTCCTTATTATATAATTGCTTATTACAACGAGGAACCATTACTAGTCTTGAATTTTCAAAAAGTTATATTCAAAGGTGCCCAATTACAATCATTTATTGTAGAGAAAAATTCATGTACCTTTAGCTATAAATTATATACTCTTCTTTTCAAATTCATTACAGGTTTTATACAGGTTCCTATGCTTGTATTAGGAAATCTTTTACAAACAAGTCACTGTGGTATCATTTTTAAAGACGAAGCTATTGATGATAAAATAAAGTTGCAATTGGTACAAAAAGCCTGTGATGTAGTATTAGAATATGCGAAAGCAAAAACGCTTTTAATAACTAATATCTACGACAATCAAAGCAATTGCTTGGCACATATCCCAGATCAATATAATAAATTTTATAGTGAGCCAGATATGCATTTGCAGATTGACCCGCAATGGCATAAAATGGAAGATTATTTACAATCGCTACAATCTAAATATAGAGTACGTGCAAAAAAAGTGTTGAATGATAGTCAACATATTGAAGTCAGACCTCTAAGTATAGAGGAAATCATAGCGCATCAAGCTACATTGTTTGATTTAAACAGACAAGTAATGAAGAAAAGTAAATTTAGTTTAGGAGATATTCATGAAAACTATTTTACTGAAATGGCTATCTATTTTAAAGATTCATTCATTATGAATGGCTATTTTCATGAAAATAAATTAATTGCTTTCTCTTCTATGATTAAAGATGGAAAGACCTTGAACTCGCATTTTATAGGAATGGATTATTCTTTTGTTCATAGCAATAAAATATATAATCGCCTATTGCTCGATAATTTATGTATGGCTATTCAAACCAAATCGACCATCCTTAAATACGGTCGTACAGCAACTGAAATTAAAAGTACGATAGGGGCAAAACCATTAGAAATGGTCAATTATCTTCGTAATAATAATGCAATCATTAATTATTTTATTGAACAAGGCTTAAAATATATAAAAGCGCCTGTTTATATTATTCGTCACCCATTTAAATAAGTTTATTTGTATATTATAGTATACGGTTCTGTATAACTAGCATGTTATATTTATTGAATTTGAAATAATTTTGAAACTTTTAGAGTTTTACTTAAAATGTACTAAACAAATGAAATATATATTTTTATATCTACTAAGCCTGACCATTTTCGCTGCACATGCAACTAAAAGCGAACTGCCTTTCAATACTTTTTTTATGGATAGTGTGAAAGTAAAAAGCCAGGAACAAAAAAATATAAAAATGCCTTTTTGGGTGGGTTTAAGTCAAAAATATGGCAAAATCAAATCCAATCAATTATTCAGCTCTTTATTAAAAGAGAATGGCTGTTCAGAAAAGAGTATTGAATCTATCTTGAAAAATAATGAAGTATTCAATGTAGGTAAAATTATGAGTGGTACAGAATATTGTTTTGTATCTACACAAATTAATGATTCAGTTTTATCACCAAGATATTTAATCTATAATGAAGATGATTATTCATATGTAGTATTTGATTTATTAGACGACAAAACTACTATTACACGTTATCAGCGACCAGTGGAGATAAGAGAGCGAACAGCCACAGGTGTAATCAAAGGTTCATTGTGGGAAACATTCGATAAAAACAATGTAAATCCTGCCATAGCAACTCAGTTGGCAGATATATTTGCATATACAATCAACTTTTTTAAAGTAAGAGAAGATGATAAATTTAAAATTGTATATGACGAGAAACTAGTAAATGGAGTTAGTCAAGAAGTAACTAAAGTAAAAGCGGTAGTATTTCAATATCATGGAAAAGATTATTATGCCTTTGCCAATGAGCAAAATGGTAGAGTAGATTATTTAGATGAAGAGGGAAAAAGTATGAAGATGCGTTTTTTAATGGCACCTGTGAAGTTTAGTCGTATTAGTTCTAAATATAATACACATCGTTTACATCCAGTTACAGGTCAGGTAAAAGGTCATTTTGGAACTGATTTTGCTGCGCCACAAGGTACACCTATCTATGCTACGGCTGATGGTATCGTTTCTGAGGCTCGCTTCAAACAATACAATGGTAATTATGTAAAAATTCGTCACGATAAAACCTATGAAACACAATATTTACATATGTGTAGAATAGCGAAAGGGATGAGACCAGGGGCTCGCGTGCATCAAGGCGATGTAATTGGATATGTAGGAAGTACTGGTTTAGCAACTGGTCCGCATGTATGTTATCGTTTCTGGAAAAATGGTAAACAAGTAGATCCATTTAAAGAAAAAGATGCGAAAGCGATGATGTTGACTGCGGCCGAACAAAAAGCCTTTGCTGAAAAAACCAAAGAAATGCGTAAAGAACTAGATGCAGTGTCATATGGAGGCTCGAAAAGCATCGTTTTAACAGCTTCCGCAAAATAGTATTATTAATTAAATTTGTATAAAGCTTGAGCATTCATACTCAAGCTTTTTTTCTTTATTTTAAACAATAATTAAAATAAAGAGGCTAACTCCTTAAATTTGCAATTAATATAAAATTATATGGATTATTTATTCTCCTCAGAAGCACTAATTAGTTTAATTACACTAATCATTTTAGAGATTGTATTAGGTGTAGATAATGTCATTTTCGTATCTATTATTATGGGTAGATTAGAAGCTGAGCAACAGAAAAAAGCCCGTAAAATATGGATGTTTACAGGTATGTTTGTTCGTGTACTACTGCTTTTAAGTTTATCTTGGCTTGTAAAAAATGGGAATAGTGAATTATTTAGTGTATTAGGAAAAGGATTCACCTTACGTTCATTGATTATGTTAGGAGGAGGTATTTTCTTATTGATAAAAACCGTGGGTGAAATTCATCAAAAATTAGAAGGAGAGGAGCATGAAGCAGCAGGTACCAAAAAGAAAGCAGCAAGTTTAATGAATATTGTTATACAAATGATGTTGGTAGATATGGTATTCTCCTTTGATAGTATTATTACGGCTGTGGGGATGGCACAACATGTCGAAATTATGATCATAGCTGTGATTTTGGCAATGATTGTGATGTTTTTATTCTCAGGTAAAATTGCAGATTTTGTAGAGAAACATCCTACCGTTAAAATGTTGGCATTATCATTTTTAGTCATGATAGGAATGGTATTATTAGTGGAAGGTTGGGATTCAGAAAAAGCACATGATTTACATTTGAAAAACTATGTGTATTTCTCTATGGCTTTCTCATTTGCAGTGGAGCTATTAAATATGCAATTACGTAAACGTTCAAAACCGGTTCATTTAAAAGGAAGCGACGATTATAAAGAACTTGAAAATTTGGATAAATAATTTGTTTAAACAATAGGTTTTAAAGTGTTCATTTAGCGGTGAAAATGTAAGTAAAACAGAACAAATTATAAGCTTCTGATTATATTTGTAAAGAAATAAAATTATATATGATGCAACAAGAATATGTAGATGTATTAGTGATAGGTGCAGGACCATCAGGATGTGTTTCATCATCAATAATACATAATAGTGGACTAAAAACTATGGTAGTGGAAAAAGAAAAATTTCCTCGTTTTGTTATTGGTGAAAGTTTGTTGCCACGTTGTATGGTAGCTCTAACCGAGGCAGGATTAATTGATACTATTAAAGAGCAAAAATTTCAAGAAAAATTTGGTGCTAAGTTTTTACAACATGATAAAGTATGTGAATTTACTTTTGCTGATCAATTTACAGAAGGCTGGAACTGGACCTGGCAAGTGCCTCGTGCAGATTTTGATACAGCCATGTCATCAAAATTAGTGCAGAAAGGGATTCCAGTACATTTTGAAACAGCGGTTACAGCTATTGAATTTAAAGGGACTGATTCAATTACTACAGTAAGAGATAAAGACGGAAATGAAAGACAAATACACGCTAAATTTGTAATCGATTCGAGTGGTTATGGTAGAGCTTTACCGCGCTTACTTGACTTAGATAAGCCTTCAACGTTTCCTGCTCGTAAAACATTATTCGCGCATTTTAAAGATGTGAATAGACCACAAACACATAATAATTCTCAAATTATCGTAATCGATCATAAACCAGAAGTTTGGATATGGGTAATCCCATTTTCAAATGGAAATGTATCTTGTGGCTTTGTAGGTAAACCTGAATTCTTTGACGAATTTACGGGTACAGATGAAGAAAAATTACGCACAATGATTAGCAATGAGCCCAACATCAAAGAACGTATGGGTACTGCTCCCATGGTATGGGATGAACCAAAAACTATTGAGGGATATGCCATAGCTACCAAAAAACATTATGGTGACGGATTTGTATTAACAGGTAATGCAGCTGAGTTTTTAGATCCAGTGTTCTCAAGTGGTGTTACCTTTGCAGTAGAGAGTGGTATGGTGGCTGCTAAATTGGCTAGCCGTCAAGTGAAAGGCGAAAATGTAGATTGGGAAAAAGAATACAAAAACTATATCATGGAAGGAGTGGATGTATTTAGAACTTATGTGAGAGCTTGGTATGAAGGTAAATTACAAGATATCTTCTTCAATCCACAAATAGATGAAAATATTAAAAAAATGATTTGTTCAGTATTGGCAGGTTATGTATGGGATAAAGAAAACTATTATGTAAAAAATCACGCACGTGCTATTGATACATTAGCACAAGTGGTACGTATGAATAAGCAGGCAGTAGCTTAATAAATTAAAAATATTATTTGAAAAGCAATACATATACTGTATTGCTTTTTTTATGCCTACTTGGGTTTAATATATATTTATTTAGTATGCATATCAATTATTAAGCATTCCTTTTATATTTGTATAAAATAGTATTTTATGAACTGCCCCAATTGTACCAATCATATAGATAATGATAATATCAATATACAAGCAGATATAGCTAAATGTAGTCATTGTAATCAGGTGTTTAAAGTTTCAACAAATTTATCTGCTGTTGATTCTGTTTTTGATATGGATAATCCACCTCCTGGTGCTTGGATAAATAAAGATTATCCTCAAACAATAATAGGGGCAAGCACTCGTTCTTCTTTAGCCTTTTTTTTAATTCCATTTATGATCATCTGGTCAGGTGCCTCACTCGGGGGTATATATGGACCTCAAATTATTTCAGGAAAATTTGAATTATTTAATTCATTATTCGGCATACCATTTTTAATTGGATCAATTATTTTTTGGACAGTTGCTTTAATGTCTGTATTTGGTAAAGTGGAATTGATTTTAGATGATGTTGGTGGTACAATTTTTACAGGTATCTCCTTCATTGGGTATCGTCAAAAATTTTTATGGAAGGATATTACTACCATTTATGAAAGTAAAAGCAATATGAAATTCAATAATAGTAAAAATGCAAGTCAGATTGTATTAGAAGGGAAAACACGAACCACTTTTGGAACAGGCTTAAATGAAAGCAGAACCTATTATATCGTAAAATGCCTTCAGAAAATACACTATCAAATGAAAAGGAATAAAAATATATTTAGCTAGTATAACTTAATTTTAAACTCACACTTCAAACACTCATGATTGTAGGCATTGGCTGGATTCCATTTCTAATTTATTATATCTATTGGTTGATACAAAAGAAACCATATAATAGATATAAAGTATATCATTTCTCCTTTTGCAATTATTCCATTCAAATTAATACTTTTAAAAAAAAGTAATTTCCTAATTCTAAGTCACAGATAAAGTAGATATAAATACAAAATAAACTTGATTTATTTAGTATTTTTATAGTATTGTTTTTTATTAATTATCTACTAATGGTTTTATTATCCCAAATACTAATTCTACTAATCGCCATCGAGCATCTATATATTCTTTATATGGAAATGTTTGCTTGGGAAACCTTAGGTAAAAAAACATTTAAGAATTTTCCTGAACATTTATTTACTCCCACTAAGGCATTAGCCGCCAATCAAGGTCTCTACAATGGTTTTCTAGCTGCAGGTTTGATATGGTCATGTTTGATTGCTGATAAGCTGTGGTCATCGAATATCACAATCTTCTTTTTAGCTTGTGTCATTGTAGCTGGTTTATATGGCGCACTCACTGCTTCCAAAAGAATATTTTATGTACAAGCATTACCAGCTATTATTGCATTAATCATTGTTCTAGTCATTAAATAATAATCAATGAATAAGAAATATATTCTGTTGTTTTTTTATTTTTGTTTTTTAGTTAACACAACTTATGCTCAAAAAAATCATACACAGGAATTATTAGATAGTGCAAAAACATTATTCAATAGTACAAAAGATTTATATGCAAATGAATTAGATACATTTGATTTTAAACATATTGCATTTCTTTTAAATCAGGTATTACAAGTAGAACCCAATAATTCCGAAGCCTTGTATTATCTAGGTTACACCTATAGTAGAATCAATGCTTCTGATGGTAGAGGAATCATCTCTATGAATAAAGATTTAGTGATACAGACGAGTGACTGTTTCGAAAAATTGATTCAAACATCTCCCAAATATACTGGAGAAATTATTGCTCTAGATCCTTATTCGAAAATGACTGCCGAATGGGGTTCATTAGCTATGTGTTATCTCTTTAATCATAAACCAGATTCCGCTCAATGGGCATTCAACGAAGCTAAACAACGAGGTGGGTTATCTTCATTTACTCTTGAAATAAATAGAAAAACTCTAGATGCATGTGCTCCAAATTCGATACTGATTTCATCCGGTGATAATATTACTATTCTATTATGGTATTTACAAGAAGTAGAACATTATCGAACTGATATCAGTGTAGTTGATATTTCATTGCTCAATACAACTTGGTATCCAAAATATCTTTCTAAAAATAAAAATATAGTTTTTGATCTGCCCGAAAATATCCTTGATACAATTGATTATATGCCATGGATGGACTCGCTCATTACTGTTGGCGATTTCTCCTGGACGCTCAAGCCTAGTTTGTATGAACAATATATTTTAAGAGGTGATAGAGTATTATTAAGTTTAATCAAAGCCAATAATTTTAAACGAGATATCTATTTTACAGCCTCTTTTTATTCCCATCAACAATTAAGTTTAGAAGATTATCTAAGTAACTATATAGTAGTAAAAAAACTTTGCCAATCAACTCCCAAAGATTTACCTTATGATATTTATAAAAATAAAATCAGTGAAATTCTTCAATTAGGTTCTGTTTTAAATCCAAATAGTATAGATCAAATACATACATACAATTTATACAGGTATGATATCGTGATGCAAATGGATAACTATTTTAAATCGAATGAACTCAAAAAGACTAAAGAATTAATGATTGTTTTTGATACGTATGCGAATGATAAACGAATGGAATATGACTATAAATCCTTGAGTGATTTTGTAGTTGATTTGAAATCACAATTGAAGATTAAAAAGTAATCTACATCTTCCCTGCCAATATTTCCTCTACCACTGCAGGATCCAATAGGGTAGTGGTATCGCCTAAATTACTAGTTTCTCCTTCCGCAATTTTACGTAAGATTCTACGCATAATCTTTCCGCTTCTGGTTTTGGGTAATCCTTTTACAAATTGTATTTTATCTGGTTTCGCTATCGCCCCAATAATACGTGTTACCGTTTGTAAAATATCTTGTTTGGTCAATGCTTCATCATTTACTTCATTATTCAAAATCACATATGCATATATGCCTTGTCCCTTGATATCATGCGGATAACCCACCACCGCACTTTCTACCACATCTACATACATATTGATGGCGTTTTCTACTTCGGCTGTACCAATTCGATGTCCACTTACATTCAATACATCATCTACTCTTCCCGTAATTCTATAATTGCCTTCAGTATCTCTCGAACAACCATCGCCAGTGAAATATAAATTTTCATAAGTACTGAAATAGGCTTGTCGGCATCGTTCATGATCATTGTACGTAGTGCGAATAATTCCTGGCCAAGGGAATTTCAAACATAAATTACCCTGTACCGTTTCCTCAGGCAAACCAATAGTTGAATCACTTCCTTTCACAGCTTTTCCATTTTCATCCACCAATAATACTTGCACTCCTGGTAAAGGAAGCGTAGCATAGGCTGCTTTATGTGGTGTGATACCAGCAATATTTGAAATCAAACATCCACCAGTTTCTGTTTGCCACCAAGTATCGACTATCGGACATTTCTTCTTGCCAATTTTTTCATAATACCAATTCCAAGCTTCTTCATTAATGGGTTCACCTACCGTTCCTAAAACGCGTAAACTATCTAATTTTTTTCCTTCAAGTGGAGCATCTCCAAAGGCTATCAGCGAGCGCAATGCAGTGGGTGCAGTGTATAATATATTTACGTTGAATTTATCTACAATCTGCCAAAACCTGCCTGCATCGGGCCATGTAGGAATGCCTTCAAACATCAAGGAAGTGGCACCCGCACTTAATGGTCCGTATAAAATATAACTATGTCCTGTAATCCAACCAATATCGGCGGTACAAAAATGTACTTCGCCTTTTTGATATTGAAATATATTGACAAAAGTATAATTGGTATAAATCATATAACCACCACAAGTATGCACTACTCCTTTGGGTTTACCTGTACTGCCGCTCGTATATAAAATAAATAAAGGATCTTCGGCATCCATCTCTTCCGCTGGACAAATAGGATTGCCTTGTGTTTCAACTTTTTTAATTTCTGTTTCCCACCAAGTATCTCTGCCTTTAATCATACTCACAGGCATGCGATTATGTGTCAATACAATCACACGTTTTACAAAAGGACATTGCATCAAAGCATCATCTATCACATTTTTAAGTGGAATTTCTTTATTCCCTCTATGCGCACCATCTTGTGTAATAATAAATTCGGCATGTGCATCCACTAAACGATCTGCAATACTTTGTGCACTAAAGCCTCCAAATATCACACTATGAATCGCCCCGATTCGTGCACAAGCTAATACTGCTATAGCTAATTCAGGTACCATGCCCATATAAATACAAACTCGATCTCCTTTTTTAATACCATTATTTTTTAGCACATTCGCAAATTGCATTACTTTAAAATGCAATTCTTTATAACTTAAAATGCGATAATGTTCTTCGGGATCATTCGGTTCCCAGATGATTGCAGGGGTATTGGCATCTTTTTCTAAATGTCTATCCAAACAATTTTCAGTGATATTTAATTTGGCACCTTTAAACCATTCCACTTTAGGTTCTTTGAAATTCCAATTCAACGAATCATCTAAAGAGCTTGGTGCTTTTTTCCATTGGAAATGTTCTGCGATATCAAACCAGAATTTTTCAGGATGCGCAATGCTTTCCGCATATGTTTTATGGTAATCTTCTAAACTTTTTATTTGATAGGGATAAGACATAATTACTAATTTAGATATTCAACCAAAAATGGAATATAAAAGTAATTGAAATCAGTTTAATATATAAAAAAATAGCTCTATATTTTTAAATTTCCTATGTGTGGAGACACGACATCGGGGCGTGTGTTTTTTTTAACGTGCTCTTTCGGATTTTAAATCCGGAAGCTTATTATCCTATATTCATACATCTAGCATTTATAATGCAATTACTCAAATTAATAAGTAATTCTATTCGCCCACCTCGTCATTCAGTCCCGAAGCTTCGGGAGAAACTTCTTTCTTTTGTGATGTAAACAACTTCAATTAATACTATAAAACTTAAAAATGTGGTTGGTGAAAAATACAACACCAACCAAGGGGTAAAACTTAAAGGACTGATTAAATTTCTTATAGCATTGCAAATGCTAATTATAGTAAGTTCCATCCCGAATATTCGGGATGCAAATCCGAAACAGCGGTCATAAATTTATTTTCGTTTATTAAATTTCCGAATCACGCCTTGGCGTGACGACATCGGGGCGTGCGTTATCAAAGGGTTTTCCCACAGTGGCTTTTAACCCACTGCCTATTATTTCACAACTTCGCCTTCTAGATCAAACTCAGTTGCACTAGTGATTTTAATCTGTGCAAAATCACCTATACGTAAATAATTTTTGGCTGCAGGAATAATCACTTCATTGTCTACTTCCGGACTATCCAATTCCGTTCTACCGATAAAATAAGCGCCTTCTTTTCTGTCGATAAGCACTTTATATACTTTACCAATTTTAGTTTGATTATGCTCAAAAGAAATACCTGATTGAACTTCCATCAACTCACTTGCTCTTTGTTCTTTTACTTCGGCAGGTACATCATCTTCTAGCTTAAACGCACCGGTATTATCTTCATGCGAATACGTAAATACACCTAATCGATCAAATTGCATTTCTTCAATAAAGGATTTCAAATCTTCAAACTGTTCTTGCGTTTCACCTGGGAAGCCCACCAACATAGTGGTTCGGATACCAATACCAGGCACTTTGGCTCTTATTTTCCGAATCAATTCTTTGGTTTCAGCATTCGTAATATTTCTTTTCATTCTAGCTAATACCTCATCATTAGCATGCTGTAAAGGAATATCTAAATACTTACATATCTTAGGTTCTTCATTCATGGCATCTAATACTTCCATTGGAAATTGCGATGGATACGCATAATGCAAACGAATCCACTCAATCCCTTCCACTTGACAAAGGGCATGCAACAACTCTTTTAATTTTCTTTTTTTGTAAATGTCTAATCCATAATAGGTCAACTCTTGCGCAATCAGCATCAACTCTTTTACTCCTTGTCGAGCTAGACTTTTCGCTTCTAATACCAAATCTTCAATACTTCTCGAAACATGCAAACCACGCATCAAGGGGATGGCACAGAAAGTACATTTACGATTACATCCTTCACTAATTTTTAAATAGGCATAATGATTAGCGGTAGTCAATACACGTTCACCAATCAACTCATGTTTATAATCGGCATTGAATTTATTTAATAAGGCAGGCAATTCTAAAGTACCAAAATAGGCATCTACTTCAGGAATTTCTGCTTCTAAATTATCTTTGTATCGTTGGCTCAAACAACCTGTTACATAAAGCTTTTCGATATAACCTTTGCTTTTCGCTTCAGCAAATTGTAAAATTGTATTGATACTTTCTTCTTTAGCTTTATCTATAAATCCACATGTGTTTACCACCACTACATCAAAATCTTTTTTCTTGCTTTCGTGAATTACGTCAATTCCATTGGCTTGTAGCTGACCCATCAATACTTCACTATCTACAATGTTTTTGCTACAGCCTAAAGTCACCACATTGACTTTAGATTTTTTTATCGTTTTTGTTTTCATTAATTATCGTATTCCGTATAAATGATTTTGGATCCTTCTTGATCAAACTTGAATGGAAAATATTGCAATTTATGTAAGGCTTTAATCAAATTCACTTGTTTTTCTTTTTCGCAATAAAATAGTAAAAAGCCACCTCCTCCAGCACCTAATAATTTTCCTCCCAAAGCCCCGTTACGTAAGGCAATTTCATAAATGTCGTCGATTTCTTTATTCGAAATTTGTGAAGCTAATTCTTTTTTCAATAACCAATTTTCATGAAGTATTCGTCCAAACTGATTTAGGTTATCGGCATATAAACAATCTTTTAAATCGTCAACCAATTGCACCATTTGAATCAAACTTTTTTGTTTGTCGGCTTGACTGGTATTTTGTTTTTGTTCAGCTAAAATTGATGAAGCACTTCGTTGATTCCCATAATAGAACATAATCAAATTGTCTTCTAAAGTTTCATAGGTATCTTTTTTTAAGTGAATAGGCTCCACTCTCACTGTGCCATTGGTATTGAATCGAATGATATTCAATCCGCCATACGCTGCTGCATATTGATCTTGTTTGCCAATAGGTTCATGCAGTTGATTGATTTCAATATCACAAGCATTATCTGCTAATATTTCTTTGCTCGCAAATTGCCCATTCCACGTATATAAATTATGTAGTAAACCTACCGTAAAAGAAGAGGATGAACCCATACCAGTTCCAGATGGTACATCGGCAATCGAACTGATTTCAATACCTCCTTCAATATTAAATTGTTTTAAGGCACTTCGCAAAATAGGATGTTGTAATTCCTCTGCACGTGTTACAGTCTCTGTTTGCGAATACTTCACACGAATTTTATCCGATTCAAAATATTTATGCGAAGAGATATACATGTATTTATTAATACTTGTACTCAATACAGCGCCAGGAAATTGTGCGTAAAAACTTTCTAAATCAGAGCCTCCACCTACAAAGCTGATTCTAAAAGGGGTACGTGTTATAATCATGTTTTATTTTTTTTATGCGACGATATGGGCAAATTGTTCATCATACTCAACCAACTCATATTCATCCTGTATTCGTTTCTCAAAGATAGTATCTATTTCATTGCTATCGTAACCTTTCCATAGATAAAAATCTTTCATTTTCTTTTTTAATTCAGTTCGGTCAATTTTTTTATAAATCTTACAATTACTAATGCCTCGTAACTGAGGCATACTCATTGCCACAATACCTTCAATAATTATTATATCATATCCTTCTATAGAATAAGTTTTATCATTCCGCTCACCCTGTACACTATGATGATGTTGCTTTACTTGTACTTCCTGTCCATCCATCAAAGCAAACATATCTTTTATTAAATGCAAAATCTGATAACGCTCCCAAACATCTTTACTTTTTACTCGAGCTTCTTTATCGATCAACCAATCATCCAGATGTATTTGCAAAACCTTTTTACCAGCCTGTTCCCATGATTTTTGTAAGTGAGTTGCTAATGTACTTTTACCACTGCAAGTATTCCCTCCAATACTTATCACAAATGGCTTTTTACTTGGATACACTTCATAGCGCTCTTTTACTTCTTGAAATATTTTTTCGTATGGTTTATCAATTATAAAATCTACTGCTTCTTTTAAATTGGCCATCATATAATCTGGTGCAGTTTTAGTGTTCTTACAACCAAAACCGGTACGTACACCAATGGTAGTGCAACCTACATTTTTACCCGCAATAATATCGCGTTCTGTATCTCCTATAATCCAAGACGAAGCAAAATCGATATGGTATTTAGCAGCAGCTTGTAGTAGCATTCCTGACTTAGGTTTACGACAATCACAATCAATTTTATACGCAGCATTTTCTCCTTCATATCCACCATGAGGGTGATGCGGACAATAATAGATATCATCTACTTTACTATGCGATATCCCTAAAGTCCATTCTAATTTATTATGTATCTGTCTCAATCCTGCTTCATCTGTTAAGTTACGAGCTATCACACTTTGATTCGTAACAACGATAGATAAGAATTCACTTTTATTTATTTTTTGAATAGCTGATGCTGTGAAATCATATAATTCTAATTGCTCAGGAAGATGAATTAAATCAACTTCTTTATTGATTACCCCATCACGATCTAAAAAGATACAAGCACGTGTATGCTCTAAATGACTGCGCTCTATTTTCCCTGAATTAAAATCATTTGTAACTAAGGCTAATCGATCGGGAGTGCCCATATCTTTTAAATACTCAGGAGTATTATAGCCATACATCGCTATCTGGGTATACAATTTCGGAAAAACATCTTTACCAAAATCTGCTTTTACCCCAGCCTCTAAATGTTTTAAAATGCTTGGTTCGAATACATATAAACCAGCATTGACTAAATTTCTAAAAAAGGTTGTCTCTGGATGAGGTTTTGAATGAAAAGCTGTGATTCGGTCTTCTGAATCCATATCTACTAAATCGCTATCATATGGATGGTCATTGGGATGAAGGACTAAAGTAGCTTCACTTTTTTTTGCCTGATGAAATGCTAATAAGCGTTCTAAATCCATATACATCATCACATCGCCATATAATACTAGAAATGTATCGGTCAACTCTTGTTCGATGGCTTTAATGCCTCCAACAGTTCCCAATGGAGTTTCTTCGATATAATACTTGATTTCTACTCCAAAAGCTGAACCATCGCCAAAATAATTTTTTATTTGCTGGTAAAAATGATTGACGATAAAGTGAAATTGCTTGATGCCATAACGTTTGCAGAGTTCTATTTGATGAAGTAAAATAGGTTTCCCCGCAATTTCAATCATTGGTTTAGGAATGTCTTTAGTAAGTGTTCCTAAGCGTGTACCTTTTCCTCCAGCTAAAATGATGGCTTGCAAATTTTCTCCCTTTTGTTTAGAATGTAAAAATAACATCAATTAGAGAAAAAAGGCCTTTAATTTTATTAGATCAAAGGAATCCAAAAAAATCCATACTTTTATAACCTAAATACCGATACATGATTCATAAAATAAAGGGATTGCTAAGTATACTGATGATATTAGTAGCAAGTCAAATTCATGCACAATCAGTAGTTTATTATGTAGCTCCAAATCAAGCAGATTGTTCTAGTAATGCCTCCAAAAAATGTTTTTTAATCAAAAAAAATATCGATGCAGCCTACAGCGTTTTCTCTAGTGATATTGAAGGATTTTATTATGAATCAGGTTTTGAATACATTATTCGGGTGCAAATTACAGCGCATGAAAATCCGCCAGTAGGAGTTCCTGCTGCCACTTATAAACTTATTGAAATATTAGATAAAAGAGCTGCTATGCCTATAAATACTGATTTTACACTTGAATATAAATGGATGTTATCGAAAATGCAAATCCATAACGTTTTAACAAAACAGACTAAATCAAAAGCGTTTATTACATTTGGAAGAGACTTAAAAGTGAATGGTTTTAATTCGTGTAATAGTTTTTTTGGGGGCTTCAAACAACGAGAAAATACATTGCTTTTTGAATCTTTGGGTGCTACCAAAATGTTTTGTGAAGGTAGTATAGAAGATGTCTTTATGGCACATCTTGCTCAAGTTACTACGTATAAAATAACTAAAAAAAGTTTGTATTTATATCACGATAATACCGTATTGATGGTACTTACAAAAGCTAAATAACAAGATTTTATTCATTTTCGAGCCATTGTTGCTCTAATTTCTTTTTCATCTCTAAGTCTTTGCGAATGGCTGCTGGATAATCATTTAGTTGATATTTATTTTTTTGATCGATAAAATCTTGTGCACTATAATGCTTCGTATACAAGCTACTACTATTGTCATTGTTGATTTTGCTCCAATCTTTACAAATACCTAAGTTTTCTAACCAATGCAATTCAAACAGTTCTTCCACCACCCATTGATAGATTTTTGTTTGTTGGTTTTGTACTTCGTGACTATAATTCAACACTAAATCTTGTAAATATAGTTTGCCTTTCTCTTCTTTAGTTTTAATACTTAAATGTGCATGTAGCATTTTCCAACTGCTATTTTCACTTTTATTATTTTTGTATTTATCCACTTCAATTTGTCTTATGGCAAAAGTTTTTCTATCAATGGTGATTAAGCCTCTAGTCTTTACTATATTGCTACTACTCTTGGTGTCGAAATACACATAGTAATTGATTTTATCGCAGGTATCCGCAAAATTATAAGTGAAGTAAGCGCTATTCTTCATATACAAAGCCGAACCTAATGGGTAGTTGAAATAATTTTCTAATAATAAATCATTCAAATGTTCGCCATGCACATAGTCGTTTTGTTCAAAATTATTCGAGCGTGCAATGGTTTGTATACTATATACATCTTTCAAAATCTTCTGCGAATTAACCGCATACTTACTTCCATAGATATCTAAAAATGCTTCAATCAAACGCACATAATGACCATTCTCTTTATGTGTTTGCATATAATAGTAATGCTGTTTCATATTAGGTAAACCATATATGCTGTCTAGAGCAGCAACAGCTCTTTTTACAACGCTTAAAGCTTTTAATTCAGCAATATTTATTTCACAAGTAACGAATGATTTACTATTCAAATAAATCTTTTTACTCGTATTTAAAAGATTACTATCAAGAGCAATTCTTACTTCTTCATAAGCAATGTTTTTGATAGTAATAGTTGCATTTTCTTGTAGGTAATTGATTGGTATTTGCAAAGAGAATTTGCCATTTTCATCGCTATTACAGGCGATATTAGTACCTTTGATATAGACAGAAATAGCTTCTGCGGGTTTATTAGTTCCTTTTTCAAGCAATTGACAGTTCCAGGTATATAGTTGCGAATGAGCAACCATATAAAAAAGCAAGAAAAATATGCTGTTTATAATCTTGTACATAACTCAAGCGAATTTAATATAAAATTAGTTTTAATATTGTCAGTAATATGTCAAAAAGTTTAAAGCCTTATTTATTATTACATTTACTTGTATTCATTGTGAGTTTTACGGGTATTTTTGGTAAAGCAATTCATTTACAAGAAGGCGTTTTAATTTGGTATAGATTGCTATTTAGTGTCTTTTTTCTTGGCTTATATATTCGATTTTTTATCCAAACAACTCCAATCAAAAAAGAATTTAGATGGAAAGCAACCATGGTAGGATGTTTATATGCGGTTCATTGGTTGTTATGGTATGGTTCTATTAAATATGCAAATGTTTCTATTGCTATGAGTACTATATCTACTGTTGCGGTATTTAATGCATTGATCAATCCATTTATCAGTAAAAATAAATTTAATGTAGCGGAGTTATTTCTTGCCAGTTTAGCTTCTATTGGTATGATATTGATTTTTCAAGCCAAAAGCGGACATACATTTGGAACCATCTTAGGTATTATAAGTGCATTTATTGTGGCAGTGGCTAGTATTTTCAATAAAGATTTGACCGAGAATAATGATCCATATCGATTAACCCTATGGGAATTTGCTAGTGCCTTATTATTTGTTACCTTGATTATGCCTATTTATTTACAATTCAATAAAGGGATTGCGCTAGTTCCTACTACTAATGAAATATATATGTTGTTTGTCTTTGTGATTGTATGTACACTTTTGCCTTTTATTATGAATTTGTATGTACTGCGTAAAGTGAGTTCATTTACTTCTAATTTAGCCTTTAATATGGAGCCTGTATGGGGCATTATTGCAGCCATCATTATATTTAAAGAGCAAAAAGAATTAAATACACAATTTTACCTAGGACTACTTTTGATTTTAAGTAGCGTATTGATTTATACCATCATTCGCTATTATCAAAATAATACAGTGAATGTGCTGATGAAAAGTGATGATTCGGCAGAGTAACTATTCTAATAGTTTAGTAAAGTTTTCAAATGTTTTGATTGGACCGTCGATAATAAAAGAGTTTACCATCCAAGCTGGAATACCATCTGTTTCAGTATAAGAAGAAGTCTCCACTTGTGTGGTTTTATCATCTATTTTTTTGAAACTCCAATAACCTTCACTAATTTTTATACGGATAAATCCTTTTTTTGCAGGATATAAATCGGGTGCTGCTTTGAATCGGAAATAGGTTGTTTGAGTAGCTGCATCATACGAACGAGTCAATTTGTATACGGCATCTCTATTTTCCATGGGCCATGGCAACTTTATCTCATAATATGAAACCAATTCATTTGGATTTGTACCCGCTTTTAATTCTGATTTTTGTATATCACTCATCCAAGCAGAATGACCAGCAACATCGGCATATTTTTTAATTACTTTATCGATAGGAGCTTTTATTGTACATACAATTTTATACATTTTATAAGCTTTGCCCGAATCTTTTATGTAAGCTTTGATCGCTCCTTTGGTTTTTTCTAATTTCCAATCTTTTTGAGCTTGTAGAGGGATATAACTGAAACTAAATAATAAAATGGCAATAAGATATCTCATAGAAATAGTAGAAATAGGTGAATAGATTAATTAATTTTTTTCTAGTGGGTATGTTTTACCATTCCAGTATACAAATATTTTGTAAGGAAGCGGTTTGTAGATGATTACATTGTTGTATAACTGTAATTGTTGAACGGATTCATTACTTACATTAATTTGTTCACCATTATAAAATGCTTTTAAACGCATATCTAAATCGGTATAGATTAAAACATTATTATCTACAGCTGTTTTAGCAGGAGTAAAATTTTCTAATCTGATTTTTTGACCTTTATAAAAGCAATAAAAAAATCCTTGATTATCAGTATAAGTCAAAATATTTTGTTTGATGCTATATGACTTAGGTGCAATATCCATAAGTGTTTCCACTTCGCCATCGTAAAATACTTTAAAGGTATTATCATTAGTAACATAGGCTACTATGTTTTCACCAACTTGATAATTTTTAGGTGGGAATGATTCAGGATTATACATTTGATCTTTATAATACACTTTAAAGTTATCGATATAGTCGGTATAAGCGATTGTATTTCGTTCAGCTTTGAATTCTTTAGGGGCAATGCTTTCAATCGTAGTTTTTTCGCCATGAGTATATACACACATCGCTCTATTTTGATCGAAATAAACCAACATATTATCAGCTACTTTAAAGTCGAATGTTGTATCTGCCCAATTTTCTAAAGTGGTTATTGCGCCATTTTGAAAGACTTTCATGGCATTCATATAATCGATATAAGCAATCATACTATCACCAAATTGTGTTCTATATGACCACGTATCATAAGTCTCAATTTTATTATTCCATAAGATTTTTAAATTTCTGAAATACATATAGCCAAATAGAAAATCGGTATTTCCTACTTGAGAAGGCACTGCATCTTGCAATTCGTTTGCTTTGCCATTATAATATACTTTAAATCTGTTTTGAAAATCGACATAGGCAACATAACTCCCTCCTACATAAAAACTTTTTACTGGATTAAATTCCAAACGTTTGATTTCACCATTATCAAAAACATAAAACCACTTTTGATCATCTTCAAATGCGCCTATATTTTGTGCCCATAACTTGGTACAAGAAAGGAATAAATAAAAAGTAACAAGTAGTAAAAAACTTTTTTTCATATAATAAATATAAGCCAATATTTCTGCAATAACAGTACCAATTATGCGCCCCATTTTTCGGGGTTTGCATACCATTTCATCAATAAATCTTTGTCGGCTGCACTCACATAGTTATTTTGAATAGCCATTTCTATTAAAACAGGGTAATTGCTCAAGGTGAAAAAGGGACAATTAGCTGCAGCAAATGCTTGTGTAGCTTTCTCAAATCCATAGGTGAAAATGGCTCCTAATGCGATAATCTCTGCACCAGCCTCTCGTAAAGCTTCAATAGCTTTTAAACTACTTCCTCCAGTTGAGATTAAATCTTCTATGACCAATACCCGATTTCCTTTTTCAATTTTTCCTTCTACCATATTTCCTAATCCATGTGCCTTGGCGCTACTTCTAACATAGATAAATGGTTTCTCTAGCACTTCAGCCACTAATACTCCATGTGCAATGGCTCCAGTAGCAACTCCTGCAATAACGTCAATCTCTTTAAATTGTTCTTGGATAATGGTTGCAAATGAATTTTTAATCAAATTTCGCGCTGCTGGAAAAGATAATACATATCTATTGTCGCAATAGATAGGGCTTTTTAACCCACTAGCCCAAGTAAATGGTTCGTTTGGACTTAATTTGACAGCACCTATTTGTAGTAAGTTTTTGGCAACTTCTTCTGCAATTTGCATAGAATATATTTTTGAATTTGTAATTAGAAAATTTGTAAACTCTTCATGAATACCTGTTCAAATTACTATATTTGTATTCATGATTCAAAGTTATAAAATATATCTGAACAATAATGAAGTAATTCTATATGATGAAGCATATTGGAACTTTAAAAATTATATTATTAAAGAAAAAGAACAGTATATAGCTTTTGAGAATGAAGAACAAATCAAACAATTACTAGTCATTATTACTGAAAAATATAAAGACCATGTATTTTTTATTGTAGCCAAAAAACTAGAAGAGCTGAAAATTGCATTTTTTAATCAATTTAAGTTAGTAATTGCTGGCGGTGGTATCACCTATAATAAAGAGGGAGATATATTATTTATTTTGCGCAATGGACACTGGGATTTGCCTAAAGGAAAAATCGAACCAGGAGAATATATTACGGATGGTAGTATGCGAGAAGTAAAAGAAGAAACAGGTATTCGAGTGAAAGAAATTTGGCAAAAATTAGGTTGTACTTACCATACTTATAATTTACATAATAAATCCATTTTAAAAGAAACTCATTGGTTTAGTATGCGTGGTAAAACTACCAGTAAATTAAAGCCTCAAAAGAAAGAAGGGATAGAGGAAGTGCGTTGGGTGAAAGATGAAGATATTGATTTATTATTAAAAAACTCATATCCAAATATTCGCGATATTATTGAAAAAACGCGCATCATGAATCAAGCTCAACAAAGTTTATTTTAATCTCCTAAACTATTTGATAGTACTACCTGCAGGTACTCCAGAAGAAGCATTGACAAAATAGAGTTTACCTTCTTTGTCAGATGCCATTAAAATCATGCCTTTCGATTCTATACCTCGTAATTTTCGTGGAGCTAAGTTGCATAGTACACTTACTTGCTGACCGATAATATCCTCAGGTTTAAAATACATAGCTATACCCGAAACGACTGTTCGTGTTTCTATTCCTATATCCACTTTTAATTCAAGTAATTTATCTGCTTTCTCTACTTTTTTTGCTTCCACAATAATTCCACTTCGTATGTCCATTTTATCAAAATCTTCATACGTAATAGTTTCTTTCAAAGCCTCCATTTCATTGTGTATAGGCGCTTCAATAGGTTTTTTACTGTCTTGTAATTTTTTAATTTGAATATCGATGATTTCATCTTCAATTTTTTCAAATAAAATGACAGCTGGCGCTACTACATGATTTATTGCAATTAAATCTTGACGACCAATATCCTCCCAACTATAATTGACATCTTGTATACCCAATTGTTCCCATAGTTTTTTACTTGTAAATGGCATAAAGGGTTCGCATATAATCGCCAAATTGGCAATCAACTGCACACAGTCATACAATACAGCTTTAGTGGCTTCAGGATCTGTTTTAATCAGCTTCCAAGGCTCTTTATCGGTAAGCAGTTTATTGCCATGTCGAGCAATATTCATCATTTCATTTAAAGCTTCTCTATATCTAAATTGCTCTAATGAATGACTCACTTTTTCTTTTGCTTCACGAATTACTTTTTCTAAATCATCACAACCTTTTACATCAGGTACTTGGCCTCCATAATATTTATGCACTAATACCATTACACGATTCACTAAATTACCTAGAATAGCTACTAATTCGCTATTGTTTTTAGTTTGAAAATCTTTCCAAGTAAATTCTGAATCCTTGGTTTCAGGCATATTCGAAATTAAACAATAACGTAGTTGATCTGATTTATAAGGGAATTGTGAAATGTAATCATGCATCTCTACCGACCAATGTCGACTAGTACTCATTTTATCTCCTTCTAAATTCATAAACTCATTGGAAGGTACATTATCTGGTAAAATATAATCGCCATGCGCTTTTAACATCGCAGGAAAAATAATACAATGAAATACAATATTATCCTTACCAATAAAGTGAATCAATCTGGTATCTTCTTTTTTCCAATAATCTTCCCAGTTTTTATGATTGTCAATGGCCCATTGTTTAGTAGCTGATATATAGCCAATAGGTGCATCAAACCAAACATAAAGCACTTTTCCTTCGGCATTTGGAAGCGGCACTTTCACTCCCCAATTCAAATCACGAGTTACTGCCCGCTTGTTTAAGCCCGCATCTAACCATGATTTACACTGCCCATAAACATTCACTTTCCATTCTTTATGTTCATTGAGTATCCATTCTTTTAACCAGGGTTCATAGCGATCTAAAGGCAAATACCATAAAGTAGTTTCTTTTTTTACTGGTGTTTTACCACTGAGTTTTGAAACAGGATTTATCAATTCATCAGGACTTAATGTACGTCCACATTTTTCACATTGATCGCCATAGGCTTTTTCATTAGCGCAAGTAGGACAAGTACCAATGATATATCTATCAGCTAAAAAGATATTGGCTTCTTCATCGTAGAATTGTAAAGAAGATTCTTCTACTAATTCGCCTTTATTATATAGGTTTAAGAAAAATTCTTGTGCGGTTTCATGATGTAAAGGTTCTGTTGTACGATGATAGATATCGAATGAAATACCCAATTCTCTAAAACAACGAATTAGTAAAGTATGATATTTATCTACGATTTCTTTTGGGGTGGTTTGTTCTTCAATCGCTTGAAGTGTAATAGCTGCACCATGTTCATCGCTACCACAAATAAAAGCAACATCTTTATTATTTTTTCTCAAATAGCGAGCATATATATCTGCAGGTAGATAAGCTCCAGCTAAATGACCAATATGTTTGGAGCCATTTGCATATGGTAATGCAGCGGTAATGGTATATCGTTTAAATTCTTTACTCATAATTCTCTACAAAATTAATGATATTTAAGTAGGAATGAATAGAATATATGATTTTATTCTTTTTCAGTTAAATCCCTGATGTAAACTCTAAAAAAATAAATTACATTTACTCATTATTTCAAGCATATGAGTGTATCATTATTACAGCCCCCTCTTTTAAAAAAAGGCAGTATCGTTGCTATAGTAGCTTCTGCTTATGCTATTGATTATAGTCACATTGAAGCAGGAGTCAAAATTTTAGAGTCATGGGGATTACAAGTGAAAATTGGAAACAGCATTGGTAAAATAAATGGTATTTATGCGGGTTCTGATACAGAACGTGCTGAAGATTTGCAATATTACCTCGATGATCCGAGTATTGCAGCTATATTATTTGCAAGAGGTGGCTATGGTACGGTGCGTATTATTGATGATATCGATTTTACTAAATTTATGCGTTCGCCCAAATGGATTTGTGGTTTTAGCGATATTACCGTAATGCATACACATATCAATCATGTATTAGCCGTTCAAACCATTCATAGTATCATGCCGAGTAAATTTACTACCTCAAGTGAAGAAGCCCTTGAAAGTTTACGCAAAGCGCTATTTGGTGAGAGTATACATTATACATTTCCAGCACATCCATTAAACCAATTAGGTAAAATTGATAGTACGATATACGGTGGTAATTTATCTATTTTATATAGTTTGACTGGTACGAGTTCTACTTTTTCCATGCGAAATAAAACTTTATTTATTGAAGATGTAGAAGAATATTTATATCATCTTGACCGTATGATGATGAATTTAAAACGTGCAGGTAAATTAAAAGATTTAGATGCCCTTTTAGTAGGAGGGTTTTCAGATATGAAAGACAATACACCAGCATATGGTCAATCTGCAGAAGAAATTATCGCGAGTTATTTTCCAGATAAAAAACTACCTAGATGCTTTGGTGTTCCTTGTGGCCATATTATAGATAATAGAGCGTTGATATTTGGTAAAAAATGTACGATTGATATCACTATCGATCAAGTGCATATTTTATTTTAATTGCATGCAAAAAGTATTGAATAAAATAGCTGTTGTTGGTCCTGAAAGTACTGGTAAAACTGTATTATGCGAACAATTAGCGAAGCATTATCAAAGCACTTTTGTTCCTGAATTTGCACGAGATTTTTTGCTCGAAAGAAATAATGTTTATACGCAAGAAGATTTACTTTTTATAGTGGAACAACAAGCCATCTTAGAAAAAAAAATCGAACAAGAAGCCAATCGATTTTTGTTTATTGATAATGATTATATCAATTTAAAAATTTGGATGCAAGAAGTATTTCAGCAAAATAATGCTTATATCCATCAGATGATAATCACACATACTTATCAACTATATCTCTTGTGTGATATTGACGTAGCATGGGAAGCAGATATATTACGACAGAATGAAAATAATCGGGACTATTTATACCAACGTTTTGAAGAAGAGTTGAACCATTATCAATTTCCTTATGTGAAAATTTCAGGAATAGGAGAAACTCGTTTACAACAAGCAATTGAAAAAATAGATTTGCATTTTAAATAAAATTAATAATACCTTTGCATTGCTTTCTGGGGGTGTTCTGTTTGCAAAAACAGATCTGAGAAATACCCTGGAACCTGATACGGATAATACCGGCGTAGGAAAGAAAGTGAATCTTCTTTTATTAATTGTATTTATACAATTCCCACTCGCGTATTTTTCTTATCATTTTTTTTAATCATTTAAAAATAATGTATAATGAAAAATTTTTATGTACTATTCTTACTAGCAGCTACTTATTGCATGCATGCACAAAACACTAACGATACTATTGGAAAGCAACTCATGCTGAATGAGGTCTCTATCACCTTTAACCAAGCCAAATCAATTGAGCCCATAACCTTTATTAATATCAAGAAAGTAGATATTGAAAAAAATAATTTAGGTCAAGATGCACCTATATTATTAGAGAAAAATATCTCTATGACGGCTACAACCGATGCAGGAGCTGGAATAGGTTATACCTATTTGCGTATGCGTGGTGTAGATCAAACAAGAATTAATGTCACCATCAATGGTATTCCATACAATGATCCGGAAAGTCATCAAGTGTATTGGGTCGATTTGCCTGATATGCTTAGTAGTGCCGATAATATTCATATACAAAGAGGATTAGGAACTTCTAATAATGGGGCAGGAGCTTTTGGGGGTACTATTAATATTTTTACGAATGCCTTAAAAGCAACACCTGTTTTTGAAACTTCACATTCTTATGGTTCTTACAATACGATCAAAAATAATATCCAATTTTCAAGTGGATTAATAGCTCATAAATTTACAATTAATGCTCGTTTATCAAGAATAGTATCAGATGGCTATATCGATAGAGCGCGTGCCAATATCAATTCGTATTATTTAAGTGCAGGTTTATACAAAAATAAAACCACTCTAATCTTCAATCATTTTTTTGGTGTAGAGAAAACTTATCAAAGTTGGTATGGAGTTTTAGAAGATTCCTTGAAAACAAATAGAACTTATAATAGTGCGGGTACTTATTATGGGGCTAAAGCAATTCCATACGACAATGAAATCGATTACTATAAACAATGGCATTATCAATTACTATTAACTCAACAACTAAGTAGTAAAGTGAAATTAAATGCGAATGTATTTTATGTGAAAGGGAAAGGATATTATGAGCAATATATAGTTGATGCGGGCTTAAGCAATTATGGAATCGATTCTGCTATCTATAATAATACAACCTATTTTAGTACAGATATTGTACGTCAACGTTCTTTAAATAATTTTTATTACGGAGCTAATGCGCAACTTAATTTTAATAATAAAGAGCATATCGATTTGAGTGTTTCAGCTACTTGGAATCAATATAGAGGCGAACATTTTGGTAAAATTGCAGCATCAGGAATTCCATTAAATCTCGATAAAAATTATAAGTACTATAAAAGTATGGGCATCAAAAACGATGCATCTATTTATGCCATATTGAATTATAAAATTAGAAAGAGCACTTATTTTTATGTTGATTTGCAATATCGAAATGTGCAATATACTATCGATGGTTTAAATGATGATAGAACAGCACTAAACATTAAAGTACAATACCATTTTTTCAATCCTAAAATAGGAGTGAAGTCGACTATCAAAGATCGACATCAATTACAATTATATGCAGGAATCGGCAATCATGAACCATTACGCGATGATTATATTGGTAATAATCCTAAAGCAGAATCGATGTTAAATATTGAAGCTTCTTATATCTATAACAATAAAAAGCAACAAGTAGGAGCGAATCTATATTTTATGGGCTATAAAAATCAATTGGTTTTAACAGGTGCGATTAATGATGTAGGAGCTTCAATAAGAACTAATGTAGATAAGAGTTATAGAGCAGGTATAGAATTATTTACCCATGTACCTATCAACAAATATATCGAGCTAAATGCGAATGCAACCATGAGCTTAAATAAAATACTTTCGTTTGAAAATGTAGTGAATACCTACGATGAAAATTATAGCAGTATTGATTCTCTAAAAATAATTAAACAACATAAAAATAAAGATATTTCTTTCTCGCCTTCATTAATAGCTTATGCAGATATAGTTATTACTCCATTTAAAAATTTCAGTATCACTATTAGTAATAAATATACAGGTAGACAATACATGGACAATACAGCATCTACTGCACGAATGATAAAAGGATATAATATCAATAACCTCAATATTAGTTATAAGTTGCCTGTTAAATCAAATTATGATTATATTTTTACGTTCTTGTTGAATAATTTCACCAATAGAAATTTTGTTTCGAATGGCTATACCTATAGTGAAAGATATGCAGGTGTAGGTTATGTAACAGATGTGTATCAGTATAATTATTTTTATCCGCAAGCACCGATTAATTTTATGTTGGGCTTTACTATGAAAATTAGATAGTTTATTTGATAATAGGAAAGTGCGCCCTTGTATACTCTTTGTTGAATGCTTCAAAGTGCCACCATTCACTCAATATAGCAATGAAGCCAGCTTGTTTCATGGCATTTTTAAGTACATTGCGATGATCAATTTGTGCTGGAGTTAATTTTGATTCTTGTAACATTTGCGCATGATACCGTGGTTGTGCTTCGGGTCCGAAAAAATCAAAATCAGTACCCATGTCTACTACTGTTTGAGTGGCGTTATCATATAAACCAAGATCAATAGCTACCCCATAATTATGCAAACCCCCTTTTTGAGGAGTAGCTACATATCTTGCTTTACCTATACTTTGAGCTATTTCATACATTTTGTATTGTACACTTTGTGGTCGCGCCCCATCGTAAATAATAAAGGTATAATTTGGATATTGATGTTGTAAATATTGTTCAGCTTTTAGTAATTTAATTAAAGTCTCTATTCGTAAAAAACATTTTTTGGTATCGGGATAAAGTACTTCTCCTACAAAATTATTCGTAGTAGTATATCTTAAATCTAATTTAACATGAGGCATGATATCTTGTACATCTACTAATCCAGCATCTGCCATTGCCCTTTCAGTAGTGCTTAGCGAACTGTTGCTATAATCAAATTTTTGATAGATTAAACTATCTATTGCACTCATTCTTTTCGGAATAAGACTATCGTTTCTTACAACTTTAGAAGAATCAATAGTTGGTAGAGCTTTAATAAGAGTATCGGTTGTACTTTTTTTTATTACTTTTTCAGGTGATTGTTTTTTAGAAGAACAAGCACTTACTAGTATCATAAAAATGAATACATTGAAATAATATTTAAACATCTAAAGTATTAAGTTTTGCGAATCGAAGATGATCTTCCCAAACATGATTTATTTTTAAATATTTCTTACTATATCCTTCTTGTTCAAAACCTAGTTTTTGAATTAAATCAATAGAGGCTTTATTTCGAGGTATAATATTGGCTTCAATTCGATTTAGTTTTAAATCTTCAAAAATAAATTGATTGGCTTTTGACAGGGCTTCATGCATATATCCATTTCCACATGATTTTTCATCTTGTTTATATCCTAAGAAACAAGATTTAAAAACCCCTTTAATAATATTAGAATAAGAGAAATCTCCAATGATATGATAGGGTTGATTTTTATGAATGATATAAAATTTAATTTTATGTTCGTATCTCAATAAAGTTTTATCTTCTCTTATCAAACGCATTTGATAGTCGTATGTATAATACTTATCGGGCATAGCTGGAATCCAGGGGGTAAAAAATTTTCTATTGCTTGCTTGATATGATAGAATTAATTCGCAGTTTTCCTCATTCGCAGTAAATAAAATCAATCGTTCTGTATCTATTCGAATACTCTCCATAAAAAATTTGATGCAAAATAATTTACGTATCTTAGATTAAAATTACAAATAAAAATTATTTTATGTTAGCATTACCTGATATTTTA
>CANHVE010000007.1 GCA_947464015.1 Saprospirales bacterium
ACTATTGCGTGATGATTTTTTTTGTTTTTACAATTTTAAAAATTCCGATTTTTTTCAACCCATTTTTTTATATACTCTGTAATCTCGTTTGTATTAGTGCCTGGAGAAAATAGTTCGCCTACACCTAGTGTTCTTAATTTTTGCATATCATCTTCTGGAATAATTCCACCACCAGTTACAAGAACATCGTCTAATTTTTTTTCTTTAAGTTTTTCCATAATTTTAGGAAAAACTGTCATGTGTGCACCAGAAAGAATACTAATTCCAATTACATCTACATCTTCTTGAAGTGCAACATTAGCAACCATTTCAGGTGTTTGACGTAAGCCTGTATAAATCACTTCCATACCAGCATCTCTAAATGCTGTTGCAATTACTTTTGCACCTCGATCGTGACCATCAAGGCCAACTTTGGCAATTAGTACTCGAATAGGTCTATTCATTATTCTTCGTCGTCTTCAAAATCTTCATCATCTTCAAATTCATCATCGAAGTCTTCGTCTTCATCAAATCCTTCATCTTCGTCATCAAATTCAACTCCTTCAATTTCATCTAAATCATCATCATCATAATCGTCATCAAAATCATCGAAAGCGTCGTCATCTTCATCTTCGAAATCTTCATCTAGTGATTCATAATCATCACTTGCAACAGGAGTAGCTATTTTATTTTTTAGCTTTTTATCAAATACATTTTTATTTAAAAATGCATTCATTTCTTCTGTGTTTAATGATTTAGTGATTTCACCAAACTCGTTAACATTAACTTCTAATCCTTCAAGCGATTTATTAAAGAAGTTTTTTTCTTTTAAGGTTGCTACCCTTGCCATAATTTTTGTTTTTTGTTGTTTAAATTTGAGATGATAAAATTATACTAAAGAATTAAATTTTTCAAAAGCAATTTTAATTCTTTTTTCTACGATTTCTTTACCTAAAAGTTCCATGAGTTCAAAAATAGGTGGCCCTTGCATTGTTCCTGTGATTGCAATTCTTAAAATAGGACCTACATCCCCCATTCCTAGACTGTTTTTAGCAATAAAATCTTTTACGATATGCTCAATTGAGCTAGCATTAAAAGTTGAATCATTAAGTAATTCGGCATTTAATTCTTCGAATAATGAAATTCTTTCTGTTTTCCATTTCTTTTTTATAGTGAATTCATCATATATTTTCACATCTTCGAAGAAATAATAACCCATTTCAGAAAAATCATTTATAAATGTAGCCCTTTCTTTAATCATACTGCAGAAGGTTTGAATAAAAGCATTGGAGGCGTTATAATTTTTTGCAGCTAATTGAGGAGCAATTAAATCAGCCAACTCTGCATTTGACTTTTCTTTTAAATATTGTTGATTAAACCATTTCGTTTTATCAAAATCAAAGCGTGCACCTGCTTTATGAACCCTATCGATTGAAAAAGCTTGTGTGAGCTCTTCTAATGAAAATATTTCTTGTTCTGTTCCGGGATTCCATCCTAAAAAGGCTAACATATTGACAAATGCTTCGGGGAAGAAACCTCTTTCTCTATATCCAACAGACAATTCACCACTCGTTGGATCTGTCCAATTAATTGGAAAAGAAGGGAATCCTAAACGATCACCATCTCTTTTACTTAGTTTACCTTTTCCATCAGGTTTCAAAATTAGAGGGAAATGGGCGTATTCCCATATTTCGTTTTCCCAGCCTAAGCCTTTTACACAATGTATATGTGTAGGAGCTGATGGCAACCATTCGTCCCCTCTAAATGCATGACTAATTTTCATTGTATAATCATCTACCACGTGTGCTAAATGGTAAGTAGGCATTCCATCTGCTTTTAATAGCACTTTATCATCAATTTGTGAACTATTGAAACTTACCCAACCATGTATTAAATCATGAAATTTAATTTCTTCATTACGTGGCATTTTATGACGAATTACATAAGGTTCTCCATTTGCTAAACGAGCTTTCACTTCATCGGCAGAAAGAGAAACGGAATTTTTCATATATTGACGAGTAACACTGTTATAACTAGGATTTTGAACCCCTTGTTTAGTCATGTTTTCGCGCATTTGCTCAATTTCCTCTGCAGTATCGAATGCATAATATGCGTATCCAGCTTCAATTAGTTGCTCTGCATATTTTTTATACATTGGTTTACGTTCACTTTGGCGATATGGACCATATGCTCCATCACCAAAGCCTACACCTTCATTTGGAGAAATTCCACACCATTTTAAAGCTTCTATAATATATTCTTCTGCACCGGGTACAAATCTATTTTGGTCAGTATCTTCAATACGTAATATAAAATCGCCACCATGTTTTTTGGCAAACAAATAACAAAATAATGCTGTACGTACACCACCCATATGTAATGGACCTGTAGGGCTTGGTGCGAATCTGGTTCTTACTCTTCTTGACATAATACTTTAAATAAATCGATTGTGTGGTGCAAAGTTACAAAAAATGAGCAGACTCTTCATGAATAGCTAATCTTATTTTAATTGTAATTTACAAAAGTAGTTTTTACCTTTATAATTAGATGAATCTATTTGTAAAAACACCTACTATTGTTCCGTTAGTATTAAAATCATGTACTTGGAATAAAAGCCGTCAAGAAAAAAAACTTTATTTGACATTTGATGATGGTCCTATTCCTGAAGTAACCGATTTTGTTCTTGAAACGCTAAAAAAATATAAGATTCAGGGTACATTTTTTTGTATTGGCAATAATATCACATTACATACTGAAATATTTGAGCGAATTAAAAAAGATAAACATAAAATAGGTAATCATACCATGCATCATGCAAATGGATGGAAAACAAAGACAACAGATTATTATAATGAAGTAGAAGAATGTCATAAAATTGTTCAATCAAAGCTATTTAGACCACCTTATGGCAAGTTAAAAATCCCTCAAATTAAATTTTTATCTAAATCCTATGAAATAATCATGTGGGATGTACTTAGTTATGACTGGGTACAAACCGTGAAACCCAAAGATGTATTAAAAAATGTTTGTACAAATGCTACCAATGGAAGTATTGTAGTTTTTCATGATAGTATAAAAGCATCTAAAAATTTACAATATGCCTTACCAAGATTTATAGAATCTAAATTAAATGAAGGTTTTGAGTTTGGTGTTTTATAATGCTATATTTAATTGAATATAATAGACTAGTAAACAATCGCAAAAAATCTATTGAACAATAGATAAGCCTTGAAATTATCCACTATCCATGATTTATAATTGAATCTCTTCTGTATATTTTTTACGAAGACAATTAATAAACCTGCATCAATACAATACCTGGTATGTATTTAAAATTTAATTGATCCCTTTTATTAGATGAGATATAAAAGTGACTATAAGACGATAGAAATGATTTAGTATCGGCCAATTTTTCAGTTAAAATATGTTGTAAAAAGTCATATTGACAAGACCTCTGTTATAATTTCAGTCTTTTTGTATTGGCATTTCTATTGTGAATGATCGTTTGTTGCAACAAAAAATATTAAATAACAATTAAATCAAAAAAATATCATGTTAGTATCACATTTAAAAAACAGACCTGCATCATCAATCATAAATTTTGATGAATTATTTGACGAATTATTCGCTCATAGACCGAATGTAAGCAATAGAAATTTTATGCCAGCAGTGAATATCACAGAATCAGACACGAGCTTCCATTTAGATATGGCCATACCAGGATTTACTAAAGAAGAAGTAAATATTAAAATTGAGAAAAATTTATTGACTATTTCAGGTGAGAAAAAAGAAGAAAGTGTAGATGAATCTAAAAAAATAAAAAGAAAAGAATTTCATTACAAATCATTTAGCAGAAGCTTTACCCTATCAGATAATATTCAATCAGATAAAGTTGAGGCAAAATACGATAATGGAGTTTTGAATTTAAATATTCCTAAAAAAGAAATTGAAAAAGAAAAAAGTGCCGTAGAAGTAAAAATTGCATAATTGTATTTCACTACAATAATCTAGTATTTAACCGCATACCAAAAAAGATAACATACAATCTTAGGGTATGCGGTTATATTTTTTAATGGGATAGATTATATTTGTGAATGATCCAATTAGAATCTTATCAAATCAAATGGGAGATTGAATTTGAACGATTAAAATCTGTATATATCCAAAAATTAAATGCATTTCCAATTCAAGTAGAACACGTAGGAAGTACATCTATAAAAGGAATGCAAGCAAAACCAATTATAGATATAGATATTATAATACCCAATACAATACCCTTAAAACAAATTATATCGGCATTGGAAGAATTGGGCTATATATATCAAGGAGATTTAGGCATTCAAGATAGAGAAGCATTTAAACAAGTTCATTCACAAGTGCCAAATATGGGTAGTTCGATTCATTGGATGAGGCATAATTTATATGTATGTATAGCTGGATCAATAGCTTTACAAAATCATTTGTACTTGCGTGATTATTTAAGACAACATCCAATCGCTGTAGATGAATATTCAAAACTGAAAGTAAAATTAGCAAGTAAATACCCTAATGATATAGATTCCTACGTAAAATACAAAACCCCTTTTATTACATCGATACTTGCTCAAATGGGAATAGATGAAATATCTTTACAAGAGATTAAAAAAGCCAATGGATATGATGAATAAACAAATTATAGAACAAGAAATTATATATAAAGCAGTAAGAAGTGGAGGCAAAGGTGGACAGAACGTAAATAAGGTAGCAACCTGTGTACAGTTATATTTTGACATAAACAACTCACAAGCATTTGATGAAAACAGTAAAAAAAGACTTCATGTAAAGTTGGTAAACAGGATAAATTCAGATGGTGTTTTAATGTTAGATTGTTCAGAAACCCGTTCTCAACTTAAAAACAAAGAATTGGTATTAAAAAAATTCTATTCCGTCATTCAAAATGCATTGGCTGAAAAGAAGAAACGTATCAAAACAAAAACGCCAGAATCTGTAAAATTGAAACGACTAAGCGACAAAAAAAACAGAAGTGAAGTGAAAGCGATGCGAAAATATAATTTTAAAGACTAAGGCAAGCTTGCTTTAAAAGTAGCAAAAGCGGTAGTATCCTCAGAAGCAACAATAGTACTTACACAACCTAATTCTGTTGATTTAGCATCTATATTAGCAATTCGATTATCTGGATTTGGATGAGTACTTAAAAATGCAGGAGGTTGAGTAGAACCACTAGCTACAATTTTTCTAAAAAATGCAGCTGCTCCGTTTGAATGGTATTTGGTAGGACATAAATATGTAACCGACATTTTATCTGCTTCTGTTTCATTTGCTCTACTAAAACTTAATGAAATAATACTTGATGCGATTTGAGTTAGCTGTCCTTGGTTTTTACCTAATACTAAATCAATCATGGTTTGAAGTCCATACTGTTCTGTCATAGCATTGGTTGAATGTCTTTTATCTGCGTGGCCCATCTCATGACCCATTACACCAGCTAATGCGGAGGCATTATCTAAGTATTTTATTAATCCAGTATAAATATAGATGTATCCACCAGGCGTACAAAAAGCATTTTGAACATTATCATCTTGTATGATATATAATTCCCAATCAAAATTATTTTTATGTTCTACTTGTCCTGAGTTCAAAATATCTTGTTTCATATTCTCTAAATAAGCATATGGTACAGGATAAGAAGATTTATTTAAAATTGGATATTCCGTTGGGTTTGATTCAATCTCTTGTTTCACTTGTAAGCCCAGTTGTTTATCATCTTCGATTGAGAAGATATTGATTTTACTACAAGTACTTAATGTAACTAATAATCCTAAACTATAAAAGGTAATTAGAAAATGCTTTTTCATATAATGCTGTAATTAGGTAGTGTAAATTTACATATCTAATTTAACAATAAATGAATTATTTAGTTATTGATAAAATTGGGGTTATATATGATACGTGCTATCTGCTTCTCATGGTGAGCCGCATGTTCATACATAAACAAAAATGCGTCATTTAATTTCATTTTTCCAACTAAAGGATGTAGAAATAAATCTCTATTAAAAAAAGATTCTTCGAGTTTTTCAAGATCTGATTTATAATGATTTCGAATAGCATTCCATTCTTCAATTGCCAGATCAAAAGTTATGTTTTCAGTGGGATTTAATGCTGCTAGAGGTAATTTATATCTAAGTGGTAATTTCAAAATAGTATTGATCAGATTTCTTCTCAAGCCTGACATAATACCCATTTCATTCGTATGTTGTTTGTTCGCTATTTTTTTATCTAAATATTTTTTAGAAAGCGATTCTGCAATGGCTAGATGGCTTATCACTTGGGCAACGGACCATTGATTTGGCTCAACGCATGTATTTAATTGAGCTGGCGAATAATTTATTAATGAATCAACTACCTTATTTTTCTGTTGATTTAAAATATCAAATGTTTTTAATGTTTGCGTTTTTGTACTCATTTGATTTATGGCTAATGAAATATGGTATTTATATTTACATCCTTACTTAATCCCAGTTTTTGACGTATGGTAGAGGCAAGTATATTGATTGCCACCATATTTTCTCCACCTAAAGGAACTATAATATCAGCAAATCTTTTGGTAGGTTCAATAAATTGTTCATGCATTGGCTTTACTGTATCCATATATCGATCTAATGTTTGTTCAACATTTCGACCTCTTTCAATAATATCTCTTTTTATAACACGCAATAATCTTTCATCAGAAGGAGCGTCTACAAATACTTTTACATTACAAATATCTCTCACCCGTTCATCGGTAAATAATAGAATTCCTTCTAGTATAATTACATCTTTGCTTTGAATAGGAATGGTTTCTTTTGAACGTGTGCAAGTAATATAAGAATAAATGGGCATTTGGATTGTTTCCCCTTTTTTTAATAATTCTATATGCTTTAACAACAAATCAAATTCAATTGAATCTGGATGGTCAAAATTTATAAATTTTCGCTGTTCTATAGGGATATTCGAATTATCTTTATAATAGGCGTCTTGTGATAAAATGGCTACATGATCTTGTGGTAAAATATCTAATATTTTATTCACTACTGTAGTTTTTCCTGAGCCCGTACCTCCACAAATACCAATAATAAGCATAAATGATAAATTAATAAGGATAAAATATAAAGTATAAAATTAAGAAAAAAATACACAATACTTTTTAATTGTTTTATGTATTTTTAATCTATAATCATTCAACAAAAACATTATGGCTAAAATTGATACGATAATCGAAATACTACAAAGTGCGAGAGCATTGACAAACTTCTATATTACGAAACTAAAAGATGTAGATCATGACAAAGTTTTTATCTGTGAAGGGAAAAAATTAAATAGTGTCAATTGGATTATTGCCCATTTATGTTGGACAGATGAATTTCTTTTAGTTCAATCGACTAAAAACGATTTACAACTAAAAAAGGATTGGTTTGAAGAATTTGGCTTTGGTTCCAATCCAGATGCTGTAAAAACAAAACTAAGTTATGATGCCTATATAGAGCTATTGAATAGTAATCGCGAGCAAATCATAACTTATTTAAAAACCTTAAGTGATGATCAATTAGAGGAAGATAATGCTTTAAAAATGAGTATGGGTGGTTCAAAAGCATTAAAAAATATTTTATATCATGCAATTCGACATGAAGGGACACATGCCGGACATTTGGGTTGGTTATGTAAATTACATGGACTAGAAACAGTATAAAAATGCACCCTTATTTAAAAAAAATAGCTAAATCATATAAAGAAAATGCTATAGCAGCTGATGCTCCAGCGATGGAAGCATATATGAAACATCATTTCAAATTCTATGGATTGAAATCTCCATTACGCAATGCCATTACTAAAAATCATATTGCTTCATATGGGAAAGTTACCTATGAAGATATGCAGATAATAATAAAAGAAGCATATGCACAGCCCTATAGAGAATTGCATTATTTTGCTATGACCTTATTAGAAACACATCATAAAAATCTACAAGAGCAAGATATTGAGCTTGTAAAATGGATGGTACAAACAAACTCCTGGTGGGATACCGTTGATTATATAGCTACAAGAGGAGCCGGTGCATTAGTAAAAAAATATCCTACATTAGGTTTTGAAATGGACCATTGGAGTACCGATGAGAATTTTTGGATACGGCGCATCGCTATTTTACATCAAATGAAGTTTAAACAACAAACTGATACAAATAGATTATTCAATTATTGCATTTCAAATGCAAACGATAAGGAATTCTTCATCCAAAAAGCTATGGGATGGGCACTAAGAGAGTATGCATATATAGATGGGAAAGCAGTTAGGGCGTTTTTAGGAAAACACCAAATGCCGAACTTAACAGTACGTGAGGCTACGAAACATTTATAAAATACTTACGTATAAAAGGTTCTTGTAAATTATTTACAAAAATGTACATTCAGTATAATAATTTTTAAATTAAAATTTGTACATTAGTGTAGTTAGGAATATATCATGCTAAATAAAATTATAATCATTTTATGTTTGAGTATTTCTTTAACTTGTTTTGCCCAGCAAAACAAAATTAAAGATATTGCCTCACAGCCGAATAAGTTTGTTAGTACTTATCAAATAGATACACGAGTATATTCTACAATCATGTTACCTATGAGTTATGGGAATTGCAATATGCAAAACACTTCAGAACTTAGAAAAATTAATCCTAATTTAATCAAACGAATCGATTTAGTATATACGGCATTTCCTATAGGCGATTTTAATGAGCTAACTGAGAAGAGAATTCAAAGTTTGTATACTAATTTTCCAAATCTATTTTCAAATCCGCAAATTGAATGGAATTTGGTAGCACAAAGTAATTGTCAAGATATTGAAGGAGCCAAACTTTTATATCACGGGTTTGTGATTTATTATATTGACATAAATAAAAAACCGGCAAATTATAGTGATATTAATTATATTAAAGAGCGATTTAAAGATCCAAACAATACTGATTTTAGCAAGTTTGTATTTAAAGATAGTAGTGTATTAAAAACGCTTTCTAGAAATGCTGATTGGTCAAAAATATTGGTAGTTGCTGATTTGACAGGCAGTATGAGTCCATATGTAGCACAATTATTAATGTGGTATCGATTAAACACTAAAAAAGATAAAATTATACATTGGGTATTTTTTAATGATGGAGATTTTAAAACAGAAGATCAAAAAAAGATTGGCAACACAGGAGGCATTTATGATACTAAATCTGATTCCTTTGAAGTTGTTTTAAATTTAAGTTTAGAAACCATGATGAATGGCAATGGAGGAGATGCCGCTGAAAATGATGTAGAAGCATTATTAAAAGGTATAAAACTTTGTCCCGAATGTGAAGATATCGTATTGATTGCAGACAATAACAGTCCTATTAGAGATTTAGAGCTAGCAAAAGAAATAACTAAGCCCATAAAAATTATTTTATGTGGAAGTTCCTTAGGTGTGAATACACAATTTTTAGATTTAGCTATACAAACTAAAGGAAGTATTCATACTATTGAAGAGGATTTGCAAAATTTAGTTGATTTATCAGAAGGACAAATATTGAAAATTGGCAAACAAACATTTAAAGTAGTCAATGGCAAAATAGTTGCTATTAAAGGAATGTAAAACTAAGCCTCTAATTCAGGATTTACGCCAATAGAATTTTCTTCGGTATTTTCAATATCTTTTAATTGAGGTAAATCTGTAGTATCATTAATTCCAAAATAATCTAAAAAAGATTGGCTAACACTATACATAACAGGATTTCCTGGTGAATCTTTTTTACCTGAAATGACAATCAATTCTTTTTCTAATAATTTATGTATAGAATAATCAGCACTCACACCACGAACTTGTTCGATTTCTGTTTTAGTAATAGGTTGTCTATAAGCAATTATAGATAAGGTTTCTAGTGCTGCTGTTGATAATCTTTTTTTCTCTTTCAGATTTAATAAAACACTAATACCTTCATGATAAGGAGGTTTAGTTAAAAACTGATATCCTCCACCAATTTTTCGTAGTTCAAATGCAAAATTTTCACCAATATATTTTACAATTATATTCTCAACCGATGTAGAAATAAGTTCTTCTGTAATTTCTTCTTGACGATGTACATATACTTTTTTCAAGCATTCTAATAATTCCAATTTGGTAACTGGATGTTCTGAAGCAAAAATTAAAGCTTCAATAAATAATTGTATTTCTTTTTCCATTATGAAGTATTGTATTAGTCTATTTTTTCACTCCGAACTTATTGATAATTTTCATGAGGCTATGATTAAAAGCTTCAATTTCATCACTATCAAGCACTCTAAATGGTATTTCTACCTCTCCTATTACTAAATCAACTTGATTTAAAAGTTTAAACCCTTTATTACTAATAACAATATCTAGCGCTCTTTTATCTGATTTGCTTTTTACAGTTGAGATAAGTTCCGTTTTAATTAAACGAGCTATAATTCTTGATACATCACTATTTTTATCAAGCATTCGTTCTTTTATTACAGCTATATTTATAGGGTTAGGAAATTGTCCTCTTAAAATACGCAACACATTGTATTGTTGTAAAGTGATATTATAAGGCTTAAAAATAGTTGCTTGTAAATCTTTTATGTGATTTACTAGATACAACAAAGAAATTAATCCTTTTTGATAATCATCTTTAAATTTTTTCTGAGAAATAATTTCTTCTATAGTTTGCATTATAAGGGTGTATATTGCTTATAGCAAATATAAAAAAAATCCCCAATAATGATGGATTATTGAGGATTTTTTAACTTAAATCTTTAAATTATTTTTTTGTAACCTCTATATTCACCGTTACAGTTACTTCATCACCAAGTGCTAATCCACCTTGATCAAGCGTTTTATTCCATGTCAAATCAAAATCACTTCTTTTTAAAACTGTTTTCAATTTAAACCCTGCTCTATTCAATCCATAAGGATCTTTGATTGTACCATTGTATTTACCTGTAAAAGTAACCGCTTTAGTTTTACCATGCATCGTTAAATTGCCTGTTAATGTTAGGTTATTGCCTTTTAATACCGTTTTTGTAGATGTAAATGTAATAGCTGGATACTTAGGCGCATTAAAGAAATCATCTCCTCTTAAATGCTCATCTCTTTTCTCATTATCGGTATTTACACTAGCTGTTTCAATGGTAAAATTTACTTTTAAGTCAGTAAAATCAGCTTTTGTAGCTGTAACATCAGCACTAAATTTTTTAAAATTACCTGCTGTTTCACTTACAACCATATGTGTAATTGCAAAATTTACAGATGAATGTGAATTATCTAAAGTCCATGTTTGAGCCTTAGTTGCAAAAATGCTCAGGCTGATTAATAATGTAGCAATTGTTTTTTTCATTTTATTTTTTTTAAGTTGATTAATATAGATGTTTAAACACTCTTCATTTAGAAATAGTTCATGAGTATGATGAAATTGTTCAAAACATATCATAACTAATTGATTTATACAAGAATTATTTTTAATATTACTCCTAATAGTAGAATTCGTAGTTTTGAAATAAAAACAATGATAACACAAGATCAAGCATTTAAATTGATAGAGAAAGAGATTCAAATTATTAGACAATTAGCTAAAAAACTAGAACCGAGTATGCTTGACTATAAACCTAAGGAAGGTATGCGTACTACACAAGAATTACTAAGCTATTTAAATAATTGTGCTTATGGTATGATTGCATATTGGATGAGCGAAGGCTCTAGTATGAAAGATTTTTTCACTCAATTAAGAGCAGAAACTCCAGTTATAGATTTAAGTAATTTTGATGATAGAATGGCATTACAAAGAGATAATATACAAAAAATATTTGCTCAGATAAAAGCAGAGGATTGGCAACATAAAATAGTTACGTATCCTTGGGGGGAGAAGGCTCCACTAGGCGAAGCGATTATTCATACCAGTATAAAATGGTTGGCCGCGTATAAATATCAATTGTTTATGTATATGAAAATGGGAAGTGATTTGGCGTTAACTACACCTGATGCTTGGGTTTATGGAACTATCAATGCATAAAAAAAAAGGTCAATTGCTTGACCCTTTAAAATTATAAAACAATATATTAATCATCATCATCTTTTCCTGTTTCAGGATTTCCTGACTCTTGATTTGTATTAGTGTTCGTTGTATTAGTAGTTCCATTTAATTCTGTATGGCGAACTAATCCACCTGTGCTCCCAGTTCTATATGCAAAAAACAGCACTACTACTGTAAAAATGATTAGTATATAATTGAAGATATAAGCAAAATTTTTCTCTTTTAAACTTGCCCAAAATGCAACTAATGAAATCGAACCTAACAGATAGGTTAGTATAGCAAAAAGTTCTGCTGCTTCTTCATGAGTATGAATAGAACTCTCAACAACACCCGGTATATTTTCAACCACCTCTTCTGCACCATCACCTGTATACATCGAAGCCATTGAAAAAAATGCAGCAGCTATAAAAATAGTATAAGCCGTTCGTTTTATTAATTCTGATTTAAAAATTAAACCACCAACTAAAATAAGTAATCCTATAAAAGGAAGTATGATTGGGAAATGATTCACCAATAAATGATAATGTGCTGTATTCATTTTTTATATTTTTTTTATTTATTAATATTTTAAAATTCTGTTTTTAAATTAACCTGCTATTGATACCCCGATTAATTTACCGATTCCGAAAGTGATAGCTGCCGCAATTAAACCAAACAACACTTGGCGAAATCCTGAATACCAAATGCTTTTGCCTGTAAATAAAGTGATGATAGAGCCAATTAAAAACAACCCTAATGCACTAAGAATAGTACTAAATAATACTGCTTTTAACCCCCCTACAAAAAAGAATGGGATTACTGGAATAATTGCACCGATAGCGAATAGCACAAAAGATGCGATGGCTGCTTCCATTGCTGAACCTTTTAGTTCTTCTGGATTAATACCTAATTCTTCTTTAATTAAAATTTGGTGCGCCAGATTCTTATCTAACATAATTTCTTTGGCCATTTGTTTTGATTGTTCTTCAGGAATTCCTTTAGAAAAATAAATTAGAGCAAGTTCTTTCTCCTCTCCATCTGGATTTGTTTCTAGCTCATCCATTTCTAATTGCATTTGATTTTCATATAATTCTTGAGAACTTTTAACAGAAATCCACTCGCCTAATGCCATTGATAATGCACCTGCTAACAAACCTGCAACTCCTGTGAGCAATACTTCACTTTGACCATTGGTTGCACCAGCTATCCCCATTACTAAACTAAAATTTGATACCAAACCATCATTTCCTCCTAATACTGCAGCTCTTAGAGCGTTCCCTCCAACTGAACGATGTCTTTTTTCAAAACGAGCCAGACTAGAACCCGAAACATTTTTATTATGGTCTAATATATTTTTTAGTATTTGTACATGAGCTGTATCAGAAACGGATTGATCTGTTTTAGTTTTTTTACGAGCCACTAAAATTGAATTAGATATACTTTTTTCAGTATCTAATAAAATTCCTAATATATAATCATAACCCATTATTTTACCGATCAATCGTAATACTTTTGCTCGAGTAGAAGGAGGGAGTAAATGAGTTGTATCCATATTGTTTTTTTTCATAAACGCTAGGGCATGACCTTGCTCAATCTCACTCATCTGTTTGAACACCTCGGCCACATGAGGATCTGTTTCATTTTGTGCTAGCACATTATACAAAAATGCTGCATCTATTTCTGTTTGAATATTTTTTAATGATATCATAATCTAAATAAATAATTATAGAATGTAATTTTTCGGAAAACGTGTAAACTAAGACGGATATATATTATTATATATGCCTAGGAGGTTGCCAAACGGCTAATATAAAACTAGAACTAATAAAATTACTAGCATAATACGAATAACGAGACAAGGTAATTATATAAATAAAAACGCTAGTAACCAATATAGATAAAGGATATAAATTTAAATCTACATTATTTTGTAATAGTTGATTTTTTTTGAATGGTAATTTTAAATCGGTATTACTATCATTATCAAACTGTATTTCGTGCACATAATGAATGTATAGAAAATGTAACCAATTCAACTGTTTATTGGATTTTTTATGCTCCTTATAATGTTCTATTAATACAGGCAATTTCAATACTTGAATACATTCTGTAGTTGAAATAAAAAAGCAGATGACCAATAGTATTAATAAATATTTTTTCACTTAGTGAAGGTACAAAAAAATTATAACAATATCCATAAAATCAAGCTATTTATTTAGTATTTTAATAATTATTAGGAGGAGATGTGATACCTTTGTTTATCTAAATTTTTATTATACATGAGCTTATTAAAAAAAATATTTTTCTTATTACTTTTAGGTATCTCTTCACTCCTTCAAGCTCAAAATGATGTTCCATGTACAGCACCTGAATCACATGATTTTGACTATATGTTAGGCGAATGGCAAGTATATCAACAAGATACACTCATTGCTTTTAGTACTTTTAGCAAAGAATTTAATAACTGTACGGTACAAGAATTCTATAGAGAACCTAGAAAAAATTATTTCAGAAACAGTGATGCAAGCTATAATCCCATAAAAAAAGCTTGGGAATTATGTACTTATGATAATCAAGGAGAATATTATCAATTTCAAGGAAATTATGCCTCTAAAAGCATACAGTTAACTTCAACTAAAATTTTACCTAATACAAAAAGCATACTTGTTAAATTAGTCTATTCGAATATACAAGAGAATAGTTTTGTTAGAGAACTAAAAATTTCTATGGATAGTGCCAAAACATTTATCACCTTTAATAAAGTAAATTACAAAAGAATTATGATTAGTCCTATCAATGGTAAAAAAATATATAAAGAAATCATAGTAAAAGCTAGTGCTACTGAAGTATACGAACGATGGACTCAAAAAAGTGGCATCATCCAATTTTTAGCTAAAGATTGTTATGTGATTATGGAGCCAGGTGGCCCTTATGAAATCTATTTTATGCCCGATGCTGCTAAGGGTTTTAAAGGCTCAGAAGAATGTAAAGTTTTAAGTTTTATTGAAAATAAAATGCTATCATTTACTTGGAATGCTCCGCCAGAATTTCCTACGGTACGTAATTTAAAAGAAAAAGCTTGGGTAGTGATAGAACTGGAGAAGATAGATGACGTACATACGAAGGTAAAACTTACTCATACTGGCTTTAGAGATGGAGAAGAATGGAATAAGGTATATGCATATTTTGATAATACTTGGGGAAAAGTATTAGAATGGTTAAGAGATAGTTTTTAAATTGTTTATTTTTGTATACTCATGCAAGAAAAATTAAAACAAATAGCTGCTGCTGCTCAAGCAGAAATAATAACAGATAAGCATACTCTCGAAGCTTTTCGAATTAAGTACCTAGGCACTAAAGGTATTATGAAAGAAGTATTTGAAGCATTTAAACAAGTGCCTAATGAAGAAAAAAAATCTTTAGGACAATTGATTAATGTTTTAAAAAATGAATTAGAAACACTTTATACTTCAAAAAAAGAAGCATTCGAAAATGTAAGTGAGCAAGCTAGCAATCAAGATGACTTTACAAAGCCTGGTATAAAAGTTCCTCAAGGGAATAGACATCCCATAAATATCATCAAAAATGATATGATTGCCATATTTGAACGTATTGGTTTTACAATTGCAGAAGGTCCAGAAATTGAAGATGAATGGCATAATTTCACCGCATTAAATACGCCTGAAGACCATCCTGCTCGAGATATGCAAGATACTTTTTACATCGATTCAAACACCTTACTTCGCACACATACTTCTCCCGTTCAAATACGAGTTATGGAAACTCAAACACCACCCATTCGTATAATTACTCCGGGTAGAGTTTATAGAAATGAAACGATATCTGCTCGTGCACATTGCACTTTTCATCAAGTGGAAGGATTATACATCAATAAAAATGTTTCTTTTGCCGACTTAAAACAAACATTATTATATTTTGCTAAGGAAATGTTTGGTCAAAATGTAGATATTCGTTTACGTCCTTCTTATTTCCCTTTTACAGAACCTAGTGCTGAACTTGATATCAGCTGTTTTATTTGTGATAGAAAAGGTTGTGCCGTTTGCAAAGGAAGTGGATGGGTAGAAATAGGTGGTTGTGGAATGGTAGATCCTGCTGTACTTGAAAACTGTAAAATAGATGCGAAGGAATATACCGGATTTGCTTTTGGAATGGGTATAGAACGAATTACTATGCTTAAATATGGAATTGACGACATCCGTTTGTTTTATGAGAATGATATCCGTTTTCTAAAACAATTTGCATAATGTAAAAACATTATGGAAATCGAAATCACACATCCAATATATCGTTGCAAAGAAAGAGAACTACTTGAAGTAGCGATCAAAGCATGGAAAAACTAAAGTGATCATGTTGTTTTATTTAAAAAATTTAGTCCCTTTTATACAGAAGATAAAGCGATTCAACAAATTTCATATATACGTGAAATAGAAAATCAATTCTATTCAACACACAACACCACAAAAGAAGAGACTCAGTTACTTAAAGACCAATGTAAAATAATCTGTCAACATTGGCAGTTACTCAAACGCTACATTCAAGGCGCTTATCCAAAAAAAAATCATGCATCCAAAATAAAAAGTGCAGGTAAAGAATATTATTTTTCGGCTTATAGATATAATTATACTAGCTTAATAGAATTAATAACTCAATCAACTACTTTTATAAATCATTATAAAGTAATCTTACAGTTAGATCAAAATTTGCCTGAATCTTTTCATCAGGAATATATCGAAGCTTGTTCGGCATTTACAAGCATGTATCAACAATATATGACCATCAAAAAAGAACAAAAGCAATTCAAGTATAACAAAATTAAAGCTTTGAATAAACTCTATAAATCTTTAATGGAGATGCTGCAAGATGCCAAAGTCATACTTCATAATCATAAAGATATTTTAGAAAAATTTAGTTTTATGCAGTTAAATGAAACTGATTAAAATTGAAATGATATACTTGGATAGCTTGTTTTGAGTTGATTTATCTCTAAATCTATTTGCTTTAAAAACTTTTTATGTTCTTCGCTAAATTCATTAAAAGGTCGATGGGCTTTCATGGACAGAATTTTATCTATTCGCTTCATTATTTCTTTTGCCGTCGATGCTAATAGATGTGACTCAACAAATTTCCATATATATTGAATGGCTGTATCATTTGGGTGAAGCATATCTTCTTTATAAAAACGATAATCTCTCAAATCATCAAGTATTATTTCATACGCTGGGAAATAATAAGAACCTGAAAATCTTTGCATTAATTTTTCTGTTGCTAGAAAAAGAGTGGATTTATTTAATGTATTCGCAAAAGCGCCTTCTTGTATGTATCGAATTGGACTAATACTAAATACAAAAGTACAAGTTGGGTTAATCGATTTTATTCTTTCTAATGCTTCTTCAAGTTGTGTAATTATTTGATCAACACTCGCTTTTTTTAATAAAAAGTTTTTAGAAGAAAGTTTATGGCAATTATTTACAATTATAGACTTTTCAATATGTTCAAAATAGGTATTAGTCCCTAATGTGATAAAAATATAATTTGCTTTACTAATTGTTTCATTAGCTTTTAGTAAAGAGCTATTCATATCTTCTAGACATTGTTCTTTATTACTATTATTAAAACTTCCATGATGTAATAAACTACAATAGAGATCTTGATGCTGGATTAAATCATTTCCAGTAAATGGATTTGCATCCATTATTCGTTGTAAGCTACTTGCAATCGACAATGGATTATAAGTAATACCAAATGGATTCACAACTATATCAAATTGTTTCGTTTGAAAAAGAGTTCCTATGGATTGAGTAAAACAAGAACCCATCATCATTATTTTATGCTCATATCCTATCGGTGTTTGAATCGCTGGATGTTGAACTAAAGTCCTAAAATTAGTTGACATAGAATAGCTTATTTTTTTGTAAATTTGAGTAAAATTAATTCTTATGAAACATATATTTTCAATTTTATGTATTACGATACTATTTACCGCTTGTACATTTACTACTAAAACAACTGAAAATAAAATGGATGATAGTACTTCTAACAAACCACTCATACAATTAAGCAGTCTATCTGACACTAAAGATCATATTTGTGGGATGACTCTAAGTGAGGGACATATAGCTGACACCTTGCACTATAATGGTCAAGTTTATGGATTTTGTTCAAGTGCCTGTAAAGAAGAATTTAGTGAAAATCCAGAAGCTAGTTTAAAAAAATAGTCTTTTAGATAAGACCAATATTTTTTAATTCTGTCCAACCCTTTTTCCCAAATTGGTTTTGCAACAAATACCAATTTCCAATTTTATCTTTTATTTCAAATTTAGACCCTTCTATCACTTCATAATTAGTGCTTGATAGACTATTCGGTGCATTCTTCAATGCACAATTCATACTCATAACAATTGCATAGTTATGTTTTCCTACAGATTGTTGTTTAGTATTGATAATTGTATATATAAATAAAATAAAAATCAAATATATGAATGAACAAGTAGCCATCATTACAATTGAAATTTCTTTGTTTTTAATTTTATATACCAGCAGCAAAAGTATGCATACAAAAGCTACAATAAACATTAAAAGATACCATGACTTTAATGACATTTGATCTGCCACCAAAGATAAAAAAGTGGTTTGTTCCCGTTCATACTCTAAATGGTTAGCACTTAATATTTGGGCAATAATATTATCTATCTCTTGTTTATTCGTAGTAAATTTTCGTGCACGCTCTAAATACAACAAAGAAGCTGATAGATGTCCGGATCGATTTTCAGCATTAGCCATATTTAAATATAAAGAAGTCGAATAATGTCCATCACGTTCTATTTTTTTATATATAGTTAATGCATCTGTATACTTTTTATTAGCTAGTAAGTCATTTGCTTTAGAAAACTGTTGCTCTATAGTATTTGCATGACTATTCAATACTATGAATAGCAATATTATAAACATAGCAATTACTTTTTTATATAGCTTCATTTAATTGATGTATTATTTTTTTCAATGTTAAAATCACTTCATTTTTATCTGTATCTATAGTGTAAGGAGCATATATCTTTTTTTGATTTTCTTCTAAAAAATATACGATCTGTTCAATTAGCGAATGATCCAATTTATGAGCTATCAAAGTATTTTTTATTTCTATTAAACTCGAAAATGAACCAATATTAAACTTAGCTGCTAAGAAATCTAATAACAATCTATCTGCTTCCTTATATAATGCTATTGGATCCTTCAATAATAACATTTCCTCTAAACGCTGCTCTATTAAATGATTTGATAGTTGTTTACCTCGTTTATTTAGCTTTTTATTCCTTTTATATGTATACCATCCAAAAAACATCATTATTAACAGAGGGCTTGCAATAATAGGAACCCAAATCTTTTTATATAATTGAGGTTCATTTAAATTAGTAACATCACCTAATTTATGATACAGCATCAAAGAGAGTGTATCCTTATTGATAGATGTTGCTTGTTTACTATAAGCTGTTGCTTGTCCGCTAATTTGCACTTCAAAACTATCTTGCTCTAGGGTAATATATTTTTTTGTTAGTGGATCAAAATATACCATGTGAGGAGCCTCCAGTTTAAATCTACCAGGCTCATGAGGTGTAAACATATATTGATATTCAACTTCACTAGCCGTTTTATAATTGACAAAATTATAGCTCTCGCTTTTTTGAGCATCGTATTCTTCAAAACTAGAAGGTACTTGTAATATAGGGACTAAACTATTTCGGAGATTACCTACACCTGAAATTTTCAGCGAGTAAATGATGGGTTCGTTTGTGTTTGCATTGGTTTTATTTACATGTCCTTCCATTTTAAATTGTCCGATACTTTGATCAAACAAAATGGGCTTTGGATCTGGTAATGCTAAAACATCAATAGATATTGGATCTGATTGAACTAAAACATCTTGTGTTTCTACACCCAGAAATTCCTCAATAAATGATTTAGGTTTTTGTTTTACTGATACATTAAACTGTACACTTCCTATTGTTTGTTTTCCAACTTTAGAACAGGTCATCAATGTTTTTTGGATCACTACAGATGTGTACATCTTATTCCCAATCATTTCTTTTTGTACAACTTGGTCTGATTTACTATTAAAATTATTGAGCACAATAAAATTTGGATTAGAAATATCTTTAATAATTTGTCCCCCTTCTATAGCATCATTAATGTATAATTTATATGTCACAATAAATTCTTCTCCAGCATAGACTGAACTTTTATCTGTGCTAATTTTAAGGATATAATTTTGATTTGGTTTTGCAATAGTGTTGGTTGCTATATTAGTAGCCGAATTAGTTGTGCTAATCGCTTTAGGATCATTAACAGTAATGACTACATCTTTGGTATAAACTTTACCACTAGGAGTAATTAATGTTGCTTTTTCAATTTTGCAAATACCTGCATGTATAGGCATCACATAAATATTCCAATAGAAATTTTCTGAAATTCTACCATTGATGATATTTGTTTCTTCTGTTTTTGATGGACCAGCTACAATTTTAAAATCTTTGAATGCTGGTAAAATGATATTATCTGAATGCATATTTTCTGCACTAATTAATATTTCCATAGATTGATCTACATCCAAAATAGTTGAGGCTGTTTGTATATAAAATCGTTGAGCAATCAAAAATTGCACATATAAGATTAAACCAAATATAAAAATGATACGTTTCATTTTTTACCAGTCTTTTTCAATTTCAAACATATTACTTTCTTTATTTGCTTGTTTCATTTTCTCGTTTGCCTTTTGATCCTGACTATTTAAAGCATTTAAGATACGTTGCATTTGCTCTTTACTCAACTTATCATTTTTTTGTTGCTCTTCTTTTTTTTGATTAGGTGGCGTTTTATCTTTTGAATCATCTTTTTTGTCTTGATTTTTATCCTGCTTTTTATCTTGATCTTTGGGTTGATTTTGTGGTTGTTGCTCTTGTTGCTCTTGTTTTTTCTTTAATTTCAATTGCGCATACGCTAAATTATATTTAGTATCCATATCAGTTGGATTCTTTTTTAGCGCTTGTTTATAAGCTTGGATGGCATTTGCCCATTCTTGTTTTTTCATATAGGAATTTCCTATATTATGATAGGCATGGGCTATTTCCTTTTTATCTTTTAAATTTTTTAAGGATTGATTATAATTAGTTATTGCCTCATCATATTTATTTAACACCTGTGATTTAACACCTAAATTATAGTATGCTTGAGGATAAGGAGATTTCAAATCTAGAGCTCTTCTATATTCTGTCTCGGCTTGATCATATTTTTTATTTTTCAAAAAATAATTCCCTTCTCTTAAGGCTTTTATATGGGGTTCAGTATATAATAAAGCCTCAAACCAATGCATAAAAAATAAAATTGCTAACAATATATTTTTCATCTACCTATTTATTTTTAAATTTTAGCAATAATTGTTTATCTATTCTAGTAGGCAATATAAAATCAAATACCGCTAGTACTAATATGGCTAAAAACAAATACACAAATTGATGATCATTGCTTGCATACTGTTTTTCTTCATATTGTTTTTTATCCATAGTATTAATATCATTCAACACCTTAGAGATGGGATCAGATTGGTTACTTATAAAATAAGAATTACCTCCACCATTTTTTGCTAATTGTGCTATCATCTCTTTATTGATGGCACTTAAAACTTGTTTTCCATCTCTATCTAATTTATAGGTACCATCTAGTAGTTGGATGGGAGTAGGCGTAGAAGTCCCAACACCAATCGTATGAATGACTATTCCATTCTCCTGTGCAACTTTAATTGCTTCATCGTCTGCCCCTTCATGATCTTCTCCATCTGTTATAATAATTAATACTTTGTATTTCTTTTCTGCCTTATTAAATGCTTTTACTGCTAATTGAACTGCATCTGCTATATTGGTACCTTGCATCGGTGCTAAATTGGGGCTAGCTCCACTAATATACATTTGTGCAGCATCTTTATCAATACTCAATGGCATTTGCAAATAGGCTTTACCAGCAAAAAAGATTAAGCCTAATCGATTATTATCTTGTTGCTTGATAATTTTTGTAACAAGTAATTTGGCTCGTTCCAACCTACTTGGCTGTACATCTTTTGCCAACATACTTGTCGAAATATCCATAGCAACTATTATATCTACTCCTTCATTTTGAATTTTTCGAGCTTCTAGATTGATTAGAGGATCTGCAAAACCGAAAATGAACAATACAACAATAAGCACTTTTAAACTCAATTTAAAATAGGTAAAATCAATACTATTCTCTTTAAATAACATTTTCATTTTTGCCATATACGATTGTCGCCATATATGATATTTATATAGCATGATCAGGATAGGTATGATCAGCAACAAAGCAAATAAGTATTCTATATGTGCAAATGTCATTTCTTAATCAATCGTTTTTAAATAGGTGTTTTCAAGAATGATTAGTACTAAAAAAATGAAAAAAGCTAGCATTGCAAAAGGATAGAAATACTCCTCTTGTTTTGCGTATTTATCATCTAGTATCAAGTTTTTTTCAAGCAAATCAATATCCTTAAATATTTCATTCAATTTGTTATTATCAGATGCATTATAAAATTTAGCATTTGTTTTTTTGGCAATCGATTTCAATAATGCTTCATCAAAGTCCATTTTAACTATTTCATTTTGGCCAGTTAATGGATTATACATTTCCATGGCATAGTTTTTATTTCCTACTGCAATAGTATATACCCGAATATGTTCTTTTACAGCCATATCAGCAGCTGTTTCAGGATCTAAGAATCCAGCGTTGTTAGATCCATCTGTAAGTAAAATAATTACTTTACTTTTAGATTTACTTTCTTTCAGTCGAGCAACTGCCGTTCCTAGTCCTAATCCTATAGCTGTTCCATCAGTTAGTACATTTGGTTGTAGTTTCGATAATTGTTCTAATAAAGCTTCATGATCAGTAGTAATAGGACATTGTGTAAATGCTTCTGCTTTAAAAACGACTAGCCCAATTCGATCTTTCGGTCTAGATTGTATAAAATCATCAGCTACACGCAAGGCTGCACCTAACCTATTCGGTTTCAAATCTTGTGCTCCCATTGAACCCGAAATATCTAATGACAATACAATACTAATACCCTCTGCACTTCCTTGAGGACGAGCTATCGATATAATGATTAAAACTATTGAAAACAAATACAAATAAAATATATTCTTTTTTATAAATAATTTTCTCGAATCAAATTTTGAGGGCATAGAGGCAAGGCTAGAGATACTTACCTGATGACGAAATTTTTCAGCAAGAAATATTTTCCATAGCAATAAAAGCAAAGGTATCACTAATAAATACCATGCCCAATGATTATGAAAATGCATATTTTTTATATAATCAATCATTCTTTTTAGGCTCTTTTTGGATTCGACTTGGTTTTGTCATGTACATAAATTGAAATGCTTGACTTAAATTTTCTTCAACAGCCTCTTCCGTTGGTTTCCATTTTGCAAACTTCACTAAATCACAATGTTTTAATAATTCATTTAAAACCTGAAGTATATCCATCGAAATTGATTTTTCTGATTTCATTGCTGTGATCAATTCATCTGTAGTACTTTCAAGTGCAAGCATACCATATCTATATTCAATATAATTTCTGATAAGTTCACTAAGTTTTAAATAATGTTCTTTGGTTTGGTTAATAGTCCAAAGTTTTTGCGATTTCAATATATTTAATTGTTTTAAAGTATTGTCATATATACTTTCTACTGTAATGGGTTCTTGAGGAATAGTTTTCTTTTTATACTTCATCCACCAATAAATAATTGCAGCTATAATTAATGAAAATAGAATAATGGAAATGACAAGTGGAAGAAACTCTTTGAATTGGTAGGGTGGTATATAATACGTTTTAGCTGGTTTAATATCTTTTAAAGTATCTACTGGTATGCTAATAATTTGAATAGCAAATGGATTGCTATAAACAGTATCTATTTTCCCTGCTCCATTTTTATACAAAATAGGAAGTGGCAAGAATTCATATCTACCTGCATCGAACTGAATGAACGTATAATCTATAGATTTCTTCTTTTGATTTAATGTATCTTTTATTTGTTCATTCCCTTTTTCGATTACTTCAAATCCATTACCAATAGTATCTTTAAGTGTTGGAAAAAATATCTCACCCCCTTTATATAATCCACTCATACGTAGGTACAGATAATCACCAATGAGCGCTGTATCTTTATTGAATGACACCTCTACCTTTGTTACTTGAGCCGTCATGGACAAGATATTTCCATACAAACAAATAAGCAGTATAAACAAACGACAAAAAAATGAAAAACGAATGCGCATATTTATTTCTTATTCTTTCTGTTTTTAAATAATTGTATCAATAATTGCATATACGATTGAGCCGTATTAATACTTTGAAATTCTATTCCATTTTTCAAAAACAATTGTTTGTTGACTTCGTTTCGTTTCTGAAATATTTGTGCATATACTTTTTGTTGTGCTAGATTAGAAGTATCTATCCATAAAGATTGACCCGTTTCACTATCTTTCATTTCAATGGCATTCAAATCAGGAAGCTTTTCTTCTAATGCATCATAAATATGCAATCCTATGATATCATGTTTTTTCTTCGCTTGCTGTAATGATTTTTTATAATCATCACTTATGAAATCACTAATTAAAAATGCTATACTACGTTTTTTACAAATATGATTAAAGAAGTCTAATGCTTTCCCAATATCTGTTCCAGCACTTGAAACTTTTATATTTAGTAACTCACGTATAATTAGTAACACATGTGATTTACCTTTCTTTAATGGTATAAATTTTTCGATCTTATCACTGAAAAATAAAACCCCTACTTTATCATTGTTTCGAATAGCTGAAAATGCAATAGTTGCGGCAATTTCAGTTATTAATTCAATTTTAGATTTTTCTGAAGAGCCAAAAAAAGAAGAAGCACTTACATCTATTAATAACATCACATTCAATTCACGTTCTTCTTCAAACACTTTTACGTAAGGATTATTAAAACGTGCCGTTACATTCCAATCTATACTTCGCACATCATCTCCCACCTGATATTCACGCACTTCACTAAACGACATCCCACGTCCTTTAAATGCGCTATGATAGGTACCCGAAAATAATTGATTACTTATATTTTTAGTTCGAATTTCAACTTGTCTAACTTTCTTAAGTATTTCTCCATGTGATTTGCTAATCAATATATCATCATCTATTAATGTATTTGTTGATGTACTAAACACAAATCCATTTTTCAATAAAATGAATCCGATAATACTCGACAACAACATGATTAATATGACAACTAGTAGTAGCAATTTCTATTTAGATTATTTAAAACTAAAAAAACAAATCATTCTTAAAAAACATTATGGAACTTCTACCACACTGATAATTTCACTGATGATTTTATCTGTAGTAATTTCATCGGCTTCTGCTTCATAACTCAAACCAATTCTATGACGCATTACATCATGTGCAATTGCTTTGACATCCTCTGGAATCACATAAGCTCGTTTTTTCAAATAAGCATAAGCTTTGGCTGCAAGTGCTAAATTAACACTAGCACGAGGAGATGCACCATACTGAATATAGTTTTCTAATTTAGTAAGTTTATACATTTTTGGATTCCTAGTAGCAAATACAATATCAATAATATATTGTTCTATTTTTTCATCCATATAAATATTTCTAACCGTATTGCGTGCTTCAAGAATTTTAGCTGTATCAGTGATACGTTGCAATTTGATAATCTCATTAGAAATATTATTTCTAATTATAATGCGTTCTTCTTCTTTAGAAGGATAAGTGATTACTAACTTCAACATAAATCGGTCTAACTGTGCTTCGGGCAATTGGTAAGTACCCTCTTGTTCTATTGGATTTTGTGTTGCCATTACTAAAAATGGTTCTTCTAATTGAAATGTTTCATTACCTATCGTCACTTGTTTTTCTTGCATGGCTTCAAGTAACGCACTTTGCACTTTTGCAGGAGCTCTATTTATTTCATCTGCTAAAATAAAATTGGCAAATACCGGACCTTTACGAATGGTAAATTGGTTTTCTTTTTGATTAAAAATAATAGTTCCTGTAATATCTGCAGGTAATAAGTCTGGTGTAAATTGAATCCTACTATATTTGGCATCTATAGTGCTTGCCAGAGATTTTAATGCCAAGGTTTTTGCTAAACCAGGTACCCCTTCAAGCAGAATATGACCATTAGAAAGTAGTGCTACTAACAAACGTTCTACCATCATTTTTTGACCAACTATAGCCTTACTTAGTTCCAATTGTAACATATCAATAAATGCACTTTCAAGTTGCACTTTTTCACTCAATTCTTTGATATCCATTACATTTTTCTCACTCATAATTTAGAAATTTATTAGGCAGCAAAGTTAAAAAAGTAAGTTAGTTTTATTATCATTAAATATTGTTAAGACTATATAAATAAAAATGCTCACGTAAAATACGTGAGCATTCTCAACTTATTAAAAATTACAATTATTGTTTTTCAAATAATCTTAGTGATGTTCCAAAACCAGGAGCATCAATAGCATAAGCATACGAAGTATCTGGAGACAACACTAACTCATCATCTAGGTAATCCCCTGTAAAACCACCATCCATGCTATATTGCATAGGCACATCTAAAGATAAGTCGCTTTTAACCATCATATAAATACTTCCTAAAGCGGTACCTCCACCATTTACATTATCTGATTTAAATAAACCTCTAGAAATTTTAGTTAGATTAGCTGTACCTCCTCTAGCTGCATTTAAATATTCTCCTGATACATCAAATGCATCTGGCACATCTGTAACAGCAACTGGTCGTACGATAGTAGTTTCATAACCATTAGCATTAGCTGCTGTAAAAGTTACAAAATATAAGCCTTCTGTATTTACATCTACGCCAGAAGCATCCCCTGTAATATCTGTTACTGCACCTGTAATATCATCCGTTAAGGTAGCTCCAGCATCTGTATAAGCATCCCCAACATGAATCGTAACGCCTTCATCTCCTTTTAAAGTAATACCTGGATAACTTACTTTAACTACTTTGGAAGGAGTTTGATTTTCTATTTTTTTACAAGCACCCATTCCTAGAACAAGTGTTGCAAACATTATTATATATACTATTTTTTTCATTAATTCATTTATAATTTATTGATAATTAATTAACGTCCCACCATAATTTAGTTGTTACTACATTACCACTAGGTACATTCGGATTTGTTGTAACTTCTGCATCAGGCCACATAAAACGTCTTGGGAATTGACCTGCACTTAAAACAGAGCTAGTTGATGTTTGAAAGAATGAAGGATAATCTGTTCTTCTAAACTCTGTCCAAGCTTCAAAATTTTGTGAACCATTCATCGCAATCCATTTTTGTGTAATAATTAATTCTACTTTATCTTCTGTTCCCGCAGCTAAAGTATAATCAACAGCAGGGTGCGTTAAGTAAGTAGCTAAATCTGTAGCCACAGCACCTGATGAATTCTGATAATTTTCCCAAGAAAGTTGTATCCCTGTTTCATATTCAGCTTGACCATCGCCACTACCAAATCCTCTTGCATTTGCTTCTGCTTGTAAGAAATAACTTTCCCAAGAAGACATTAAAATTACAGGAGCAACAGCACCAATAATTTCTTCATTGATATAAGAGAAATTACCATTGCTCTGTGGCGCTGGTAATTGTCTACCTTGACCTTGAATAATTCCAGCATATACACCAGCATTATCATTTGCATAATAGTAATCTGCTATTCTAGGATCAGGTATAGTATCTAAGAAATTAATAGATGTTGCACTTGCTAAAATATTATAATCTACTCCTAAAGCATTTACTGTAGTATATAGAGGATTTTGATTTAACTTATTATTCGTATAAGAAACAATTGCGCTTTCACCATCATCTAAAAACGTAGCAGTAGCCATTAAATCAGTAATTTTCGAAGATATAGATGGGTTTTTGTACACTTGTCTTAAATAAAGTTTTAATTTCAAGGTGTTTGCAAACTTTAACCACATATCCATATCTCCCGAATAAATAATATCATCACTACCTGGTGTAACACCTGCTGGGTCGATTAATAAAATTCCCTCATCTATCATTTTATCAATACCTGCATAAATATCTTCTTGTTTATCATACTTAGGTGTTTGATTTGCTGGATCTAAGGCTTCAGAAAATGGTGCATCACCCCAAGCATCAGTAATTACTTGGTAGGTGTATGCTTGCATTATACGAGCAATGGCAGCATAATTATTTTTCTTTTCAATTAAGCCTTGTGTATATACAAAATCTAAATCTGTAAGTGTACCTGCATATAATTGTGTCCAAGGTCTATCAGCATCAGATGTTTTATATAAGTAAGAATCTTCATCTTTATATTGTGAAGCATTAGGACCTTGAGCCCAATATTGTGCCCAAATTCCACTGACAATATGCATTTGATTACCCATCGTATATCCTAAATATGCTTGCGCACTCGGCAAAGCAAATTTAATATCGACTTTCTCAGGATTATTAGGATTTGAATTTACATCTAAAAAATCCTTTTTACATCCTGTACCTATTATTGCAAT
>CANHVE010000008.1 GCA_947464015.1 Saprospirales bacterium
CCTTCTATAGATGCAGCAGTATAGGTTTTATTAGGATTATTAGGGGTTTGATTTGCTTGTATACGGTACATTTTCCCATTACTTGGTAAACGTATAATTGTTTGTTGACCTGCATTTAGCATTAAATCAGTTCTATTAATAATCATAATGATATCTTCAACAACAGTAAGAATTGTAGGAGAAGACATATTCCCTGAACCTACATTCATCACTTTAAGAACTACAGAATCTACACCTATTGTATCTTCATAAGTGCTAGCAATTAAATTTGATTGATCCCAACCACTTGGTGGTGGTGGACAAATGGTGTCTGGATATATATGAGCTTCTGTACATACTGTTTGATTTATGGTTAACCAACAATGCGCTCTACCATAAACATGGAATGAACCACCAGTTAAAAATGGCACTGAGCCAACATCGAAACGATATATATTTCCAGTAACTGAAAGTAAAGGAGCAGAAGCGCTATCAAAAGTGATTGTAGTATCAAGAGTAATTTCTACCCAAGTTGTAGGAGAAGTTGTTCCTCCATTAAAATAATTTACATTATATACTACTGTGCTACAAGGACGCACTAAGAAAGTACTAATTGTTGTACTCAAATAAGGACAAGAACGAATAGTACCAGCTAAGTCGATTACACCTGAATCAGCAGTTGAATCAATAGAAATATATTGATCTGCACAAGCAGCTGGAAGTATATAAGGAGAAGCTATTAATCTAACCCTCCAATCGCCTGGACTTAAAATAGCAGTATAATTTCCTGCAATATCAGAACTTGCATATCGATGAGTACCTGTAAGTGTATCTACTAGTTCGATATTATTATTAGGTAAACCTGTTTCGCCAATATCTTTAGTACAATTTGCATTTATATCGTAATATACACGTCCTTTTACAAAACTATAAGCTAAACCACTTGTAGTACAAACGCTATTATAACAAAACCTCCAACCTTCATTTTCACTATACCAGTTTGTATTATTTCTACCTGGCGCAAAAATATGAGTCCCGCCAGTATCTGCTATTCCAATAGTACTATTAGGGATTAAAGTAGCACAAGAATCTTTTTGTTGTAAATAAACATCAATATTATTAGATCCTTCATATAATACTACTTGACCTGTATAATTATGAGTCATACAAGTGCTACCAGATCCAAAACGAACAATATCATAATAATTGACTACAAATACTCTATCTGGTGCGGTACCTACAGTATAATAATTGATATTACCTGGGTGACCCGATAAGCCTGGAAACATATCATGCATATTGGCATAAATTTCCTTATAAGCTGTACCTGGCGACATTCTGAGACCTGGAGTAGAATTAAATGCAATTACCGCATTGGAGTTAATAAATACATTGGTATGAGTTTCATTAAAAAACTGAAAAGGAAATCCAATAGGAATTGCTGGAGTATTTTGATCATCGCCTAAATAGACTGTTGTACCTCCCGTATATGGATAAGGGCTATAAGGTATAGATGAAACACTATACGTTACTGCAAAAATACTATTGATGTAAAACAAAAATAGTAATGTGATAGATGCTTGAATAAGTTTTTTCATTTTATAGAATTTATGATGATACAAACTTGCATATAGTTTTTGATAAAAAAAAGGTCATTTTTATTTATTTGTCGGATATTATTATACAACTAATCATATTTATTAGTATTTTTAACAATATTTTGTCGGAATGTATAAAAGTAAACTAATTCAAGTTTTTAGTAAGTTATCCTCCAAAGATCAATTACTCATTAAATCTTACCTGAGAGATGTCAGTTTTAATACTCATAATAAGGTAATAGAATTATATGATTTTATATATGAACATAAAGAATCGATTCATAATATCGATAAAAAAACGGTTTATCATTATTTATTTAAAAACGAAAACTTCAATGATTTAGCATTACGGCATTTAATGTCCTATTTATTAAAACAAATTGAACAATTTGGAATGATCCGATTTAATGAAAAAAATTCTTTTGAAGAGTTTAATGATGAGTTGCGTTTTTACGCCAATATAGATTATGAAAAAGGTATAGAAGAATCGATTTCAAGATATCAAAAAGAATTACAAAAAAACAATGTATTAAATACTGAAGAAATTTACACTAAATATTTGATTGACACGTTTCTTTACAACCACTCGATCAAGCAAAAACGTACAGACATTACCCAATTGACAGAGCTAAATAAATCGTTGGATGAATTTTTTATATTAAGCAAATTAAAAGTTGCTTGTAATATATTGAATCAACAAAATATATTTAATTTAACTATAGATAGTGGGTTTTTTAAAGATTTAATGGAATATGTAGGAAAATTATATTTATCCAACAAAATGATTTCACTCTACTATCATATTTATAATTTAATCTCAACTAATGATGATAAAATATATGAATTATGTGTTCAAAATTTAGAAGAATGTTTGACGATACGTAAAAAAAATGACTTAAAAGATGCGTTAGTATTATTGATAAATTTTTGTATCAAAAAAATTAATCAGGGCCATGCGCAATATGAGGTAGAAGTTTTTAATCATTATAAAATAGGCATTGATAATAATATCCTCATAGAAAGAAATCTCCTATCTCCATTTACATATAGCAATGCTTTGAATATTGCCATTAAGTTAAATAATTTAGACTGGGCTGAAGAGATGTTAGAAAAATATAAAGAATATTTAGACACTGAATATCCCTATGATTATTATTCATTGAATAAAGCAAAAGTATTATTAGCATATAAAAAATTTAATGAAGCATTAGATTTTGTAAACAAGACAGAAATCAATGACTTACTTACACAATTACAATTAAGAATTGTACAATTAAAGATATTTATTGAATTAGATGAATATCGATTGGCCGAATCCTATATTGCGAATTTCAAGCAATTATTAAAACGAAAAGGAATAATTAATTATCATAAGACCAACTTTAATAAAATAGCAAGCTATATGCTTAAATTGATTAAGATAGCTCCATACTCCAAAGCTGGCAAAATGAAGCTTATTAAGGCAATTCAAATGGAACCAGTGCTATCAGAAAAAAGTTGGTTGTTGGAAAAGTTGAATTAATATATGCTATTATATTCCTATGCTTTTAAAATACTATATTTACATATTGTATATTTAATCCTGCAAGCATCTTTCAAGCTTTTAGTAGACCATTAGACTATACCCCCACTCAATGGAATAGAATTAGTATTATACAATAATTATTTGACACGATAGAAAAATACACGTTGATTAAAGGCGCAAAATATACCTCGAGCGCCTTTAACATTGCTATAAATTTCAGGCACTTCTTCATAAGATCCTAAATCATAAGCATAATATTGACTGAGTGATTTTTCAAAGTTTACATAGTTATTACTTACATTTTGAATCAATAAATAAAAACCATATCGATGATACAATTCAATATTCGTAGTGTTGGAAGGATAAAAACTCAAGGTAATGTTTTTATCTATGCCATTAAATGTTTCATCTGTAATATATGGATTATTTAAATAACGAAGATATTTTGCTCCTTGTAATTTGATAATAGCAGTAAAGCTACTATTTTTACTTTCAATAGTATCTGTTCCTGAAATTACCTTTTGAGCAAAAGAATCTATGATATAAAAAGTATAATTATTAGCTTCAATTGGATTATCTTGAATAATAAAATTTGCTTTTTGTAATAAGGTAGAATCTGGATTAAGTATAGATGAATAAGTTAAAGAGTTAACTTCATATAAAGCAGGGATGGTATCTGTTGCTTCAATATGACCATAAATAGGATGATCTATTTTTATGCTGTAGGCATGTCCTTGTTGAGCAAATAGTGTTGATTGATAATATCCAAAATCAACTAATATAGGATGTGGTACATAGTTTAATCTTTCTATATAAATTCCGTCTTCATAAAGAAATATATCTGCATCCGAAATAGCGTGTATCAACGAACTATCAATATGCATATCTTTTGTGAATGAAACTTTAAGTATTTGACCCGCACTAAACCTACAGTTAACAATGGCTGTAGAACTTTGATAAGTATTATTATAATTAAAATCTTTTTCACAAGCATTCAAAAATATTGCTAATATCAATAACCATAAAAACTTATAATATAGGTTCATTTTAGTTTTCATTATAATTTGATTGTATAAGTTATTGAAGGCACCAAGGGAAACAATGTTAATGATTTTGTCACATTATATGCATTCCCATTTTTATCATATCTTCTATCTGAATATACATCAAACACATTGAAATGATTATAGATATTATAAATACTCACATTTAAAATATGTGTCAATTTTTTATCTTGTTTTGTATAATTAAAACCGATATCTAAGTGATGATATGCAGATAGTCTATAATTATTTCTTTCTTTATTACTAATGATATAAGGATATTGAGTATCGCCATTAGTAAAGTCGTAATAGTCGATAGTATATTGACTAGCATATTGTGATTTCCATAAACTAATCCAATTTCCTGAGGCATAAACCCAATTCAATGAAAAATCAAAATGCCTATTTAGTTTGTATGCTAAAACAATACTCACATCATGCCTTCTGTCATATTTATAAAAATATTTATTCCCTTGATTTAATTCGCTAAACTGTCTGGTGGTCCAACCTAAATTATATTTTGCCCAAGCAGTAAATTTTCCTTTGGTCTTGCTTACAAAAAATTCAGCACCATATGCTTCTCCCTTGCCACCACCTATAATTTGATTTTCCCAACTATCACCTATAAGTATTTTAGTCACTCCATTTTTATATTCAATTACATTATTCATTTTTTTGTAATATGCATCGATACTACATTCAAATTGTTTTAAAAAATTGAGTTGAATACCTCCGCTCACTTGCCATACATTTTCGGGTAATAATTTTTTGGTAGCAGGTACCCATAAATCTGTCAAAACAATAGAAGAACCACTGGTAAGTAGATGTATATTTTGGGTACTTGTAATAAATGAAGTTCTAAGAATCCAATTTTTATTAGGTGAATAAACTAAGTTCATTCGAGGTTGAAAAGAAAAGAAATTGGACGATTTATATAAATAATGTACTACGTGAAAACCTATATTGAATAATACTTTAGAATGTATTTTGAATTCATCTTCTATAAAAATAGTATTTTCAAGTGTTCTATTCAAAGTATTCCTATATGTAGTATCGATATTCGCTTTATTGAGTCTATTTCTTTGATAATTTCCTTTGCCAATTTGATAAGGTTTATAGGTGACTTGAGCTCCAACTAATAGTGTATTATTTTGATAAGTATAAGTCCATTCATTTCGAATGGCATATTCGCGCACATAATTTTGATTGGTATACTTTTTAAAACCTCTATCAACTATAATTTGATTTCTATATTCTGTTTCTTCTTCATTAAAATTACTATTTAATGTGTAATTACTAATATAGGCTAATAGGCAGCTAGATAATTTCGTGTTTACTTGGTGTTGCCATTGCAAGGTGGCAGTATTGTTATTCCAGTTGACTTTATTACTATAATGATAAATATATTGCCAAGCGTTATTTACTTTATCTGATTCGTTTTTATCTTTCTTAAAATGAAAAAAATCATGACTATAAAAACTACTAAATTTAATCAGATCTTTTTCTGAAAAACGATGCGTGAATGCAATATTCATATCATAGAAATTATAACTAATACTTCCTCCATATCCTGCTCTTTTAAATTGCATTGCAGAGATAGGCTTAGCATACAATCCCACATAAGAACCACGCGCAGCTATACAAAATGTTGTTTTTTTATTTTTACCTAGTGGGCCATCAACTGATATTCTAGTAGATAATAAACCTATAGTGATGCTGGCTTTTATTTTTTGCGAATTTCCAAAATTGCTTCCTATACTGATAACTGCACCTAGTCGACCACCAAATCGTGCCGGAAAATCATTTTTGTATAAATCTACTTTATCAATGCTTTCGCCATTAAATACCGACATAAAACCATATAAATGCGTCACATTATAGACTGGAGTTCGATCCAGTAAAATAAGGGTTTGGTCTGGGCTTCCACCTCGAATAAAAATACCTCTAGTACCTTCATTTCCACTTTGAACACCAGGCAATAGTTGAATAGCTTTTAATATATCTTTTTCACCACCAATATTAGGCAGTGCATCTAAGGTGTTTTTACTGATTGATATTGTACCATTCGTAGAGGACGAGCTACTTTTTAAAAATTTTGTATCTGTTACCACAATTTCATTAAGTGTATTGTTTTCAATAAGCTTTATTTGAAAACTGGTATCAGCATGTGCTTGAAGAATGACTGATTTTTTAAAGAATCCTAATCGAGAGATTTCTAATAGTGTAAATGCATTCGCTTTAAAAGTTACATAGCCTAATGAATCGCTAGTATAAAAGGTATTTTTAGCTGCTTGACATGTAACGGAGGTATAACCTAATGGGCTATTTTGTTGATCAACTATTTGAATTGAATATTGTACTTGTGCATTTAAAGATACAAAGAGTAAAAGATGACATATAAAAAATAGTAGGATGGATTTCACTCTTGTAAAGCTATTAGAAATTAAGCAATTATTTCATTTAGTTCCAATTTCGTTGATTGTTATTTCGTAATTTCTGAAAAAAATCTTTTAATAATTGAGTAGCCTCTTTTTCTTCAATTCCAAAAATGATTTCTGTTTTTGTATTTAGTAAATGATTGGCTTTATACTTTGTTATAAATCCCTCTTTTTCGTCGGCGGCTGCAATCACTAATTTTGAGATTCTACTCCATTTGATTGCTCCTGCACACATCATACACGGTTCGAGTGTTACATAAAGAGTACAATCATTTAAAAACTTAGCACCTAAATATTCTGATGCACTGGTTATACTAATCATTTCAGCATGAGCAGTAGCGTCAGAAAGAACTTCTACTTGATTATAGGCTTTCGCAATTATATGGTTATTACATACCATGATTGCACCAACAGGCACTTCATTTTCATCGAAGGCTTTTTTAGCTTGTTTTATAGCTTCTCTCATAAAGAAAGCATCTGTATTGATATCTAACATAGATTATTTTTTTGACTCCTGTAATGCATCCCAAAACTCTGCAGCTCTTCTTGTATGAGGAATAACAATACTTCCACCCACTAAGTTGGCAATTGCAAAAACCTCATATATTTCTGCAGTAGTACATTGCAATTCATAACATTTACCTAAATGATATTTGATACAATCATCACAACGTAGCACCATAGAGGCCACTAATCCTAAAAACTCTTTTGTTTTAGTAGTTAAAGCCCCATCTGCATATGCTTGGTTATCCAAACTCCAAAATCGTTTCAATACTAGATTATCTTCACTTAGTATTCGATCATTCATTTTTGCTCTATAAGCATCAAATTCGTTAACTAATTCACTCATTTTATATTTGTTTTATTTTATTTTTTTCGTTCCCAATATTTATAATTCTCTTTATAATCTTCAATTATTTTTATATAATTATCATATCTATGTGCATCTATTTCGCCTCGTGAAACGGCCATTTTAACGGCACATTTAGGCTCTTCCATATGCATACAATTATTAAACTGGCATTGATTTACCAATGCTTTCATCTCAGGGAAAAAGCCACTGATTTCTTCGATTTCAAATCCCATAATACCAAATTCTTTGATACCAGGAGTATCAATAATTAGCGTTTCAGCGTCATCTACTTCAATCATTTCGGCAAATGTAGTAGTATGTGTCCCTTTATCATGTTTAGATGAAATATCGCCTGTACGCAAACTTAAATGTGGATTTAATGCATTTAATAAAGTGCTTTTTCCTACTCCCGAATGCCCTGACAGCAAAGTAGTTTTTCCTTTCAACTTCATTCTTACTTTTTCTATATCATTACTATCTAAACAAGAAATGGTTAAAGTATCATATCCTATTTTTTGATAGATAGCCTCTAGCTCTTCTTGTTTTTTTAATTCTTTAGCATTTAATAAATCTTTTTTATTAAAGACGATAGTTACTGGTATAGCATAGGCTTCAGCTACTAATAAAAAACGATCAATAAAACCTGAAGAAGTACGAGGGGAAGCAATTGTAACTAAAATAAATGCTTGATCGAGATTAGAAGCGATAATATGTTTAGCGTGTTTATGTTTAGGCGACTCTCTGACCATATAGTTTTTTCGGGGATGAATAGCACTAATTACATAATCGCCCTCTTCATTTTCCAAATCAACGATATCTCCAACGGCTATCGGATTAGTAGATTGTATATCTTCTAGTCTAATTTTGCCTTTCAAACGGCATGAACGCATTTCGCCAGTTTGATCTTTAATTTCATACCAACTACCCGTGCTTTTATATACAGTACCTGTCATCCTCTAATCTTATATAACAAAGATATAGGATGTTCTAAAAAGAAACTATTTTTTTCTTTTTATTAAAAATAAATAGGACTAAGAACGTATCTTTTTCTAAATTTACAGCTACATTAAATCCATTCATATGTATTTATCTATAGTTGTGCCTGTATATAAATCAGAAAACACTTTAGTCGAATTGACAAAACGAATTGGCACTTCTTTACAAGATATTTGTGGTACCAACTATGAAATCATATTTGTGGAAGATTGCGGCGGAGATAATAGTTGGCAAGTAATAGAACAATTGAAAAAAGAACTTCCTGACAACATAAGAGGGATTAAACTTTCTAGAAATTTTGGGCAACACAATGCTATATTATGTGGTTTTAATAGTATAAAAGGCGATTTTGTAATTACTATGGATGACGATTTACAAAATCCACCTGAGGAAATTCCTAAACTCTTTGCCAAACAAAAAGAAACCAATGCTGATTTAGTATATGCCATATATGATGATAAAAAGCATAGTGGTGTAAGAAATTTAGGCAGCTATCTCGTAAAAAAAGTTTTTAAAATCGTATTTAATGCTAAGCCCGATGGAAGCTCCTTTCGCTTGATGAGAGCTAATTTAGTGCAAAAGCTTACCGTTCATAATCAAAATTTTGTATTTATAGATGGCCTTATTCATTGGCATACGAGCAATATTGCCTATCAATATACCGAGCATCATGCTAGGAAACATGGAAGTAGTAATTATACTTGGACTAAATTAATTCAATTAACGACGAATCTTTTTTTCAATTTTACCGTTATCCCTTTAAGAATTATTACAGTGGTAGGTATCATTGTATCGATTTTAAGTTTTTTAATGGGTTTGTTTTTTGGAATCAGAAAATTATTTTATGATATGCCACTTGGCTATACTTCTTTAGTTACTAGCATATTATTCTCAACTAGTTTAATTATGATTAGTTTAGGAGTAATAGGTGAATATATCAGTAGAATATACATGTTACAAAACAACAAACCACAGTTTTCTATAGAAAAACACATCTAGTCATATGAAAGCAAGTATACAAGCCATCAGTTATTATCTTCCTTTACAAACGCTCAGCAATGAAGATATCAATAAATTATTTCCTGAATGGAGCATTGATAAAATAGCTGAAAAAACAGGTATCATTAATCGTCCAATTTCAGCAACAGATGAGTTTTCGAGCGATATGGGTATAAAAGCAGCAGAACGATTATTAGAAGAGCATCATATTGACAGAAACACAATTGATTTTATTTTATTTTGCACTCAAAGTCCTGATTATTTTTTACCTACTACGGCATGTGTTATTCAAGATCGATTGAATATCCCCACCAGTGCTGGAGCGATGGATTTTAATTTAGGTTGCTCTGGATATATCTATGGATTGGGAGTTGCCAAAGGGTTAATAGAAAGTGGTATTGCTAAAAATATATTATTTATTACTGCTGAAACCTATACTAAATTTATTCATCCAAGCGATAAAAGTGTGCGCACTATTTTTGGAGATGCTGCTGCAGCAACGCTGATTACTGGCATAGAAAGTCCTGAAGAGCAAATAGGTCCTTTTGTTTTAGGTACAGATGGAAAAGGTGCTGAAAAATTAATGGTAAAAAATGGGGGTATGCGACATCCATTTATACATACAGAGGCTGCATTTGGTGAAGACTCGTTGGGAAATTTTCAATCGAGCGATCATCTATACATGAAAGGCTCTGATATCTTTGTATTTACCTTACAATCGGTTCCTAAACTATGTAAAGAATTATTGGAAAAAGCACAAACTAATTATGACGAAATCGATTTAATTATTTTCCATCAAGCCAATAAGCATATGCTAGAAGCCTTGAGAAAAAAAATCAATATTCCAGCAGAAAAATTTTACATTTTTATTGAGCATTGTGGGAATACGGTTTCTTCTACTATTCCCATCGCCTTAAGTGAAGCCATAAAAGATGGAAAGGCCAAAAGAGGTGATAAGGTGATGTTGGTTGGATTTGGTGTTGGTTATTCATGGGGAGGTACAATCATTAAAATAGCCTAAAAACAGAAAAAACAGCTAAATTTGTAGAATCAAATTATATAGTTTTAAATTATGGAAACAGCAGAATTTATAGCAAATGTGGAGGAGCAATTTATGGAAACAGATCCTGGCACCATTCAAATGAACACGGAGTTTAGAAATATCGAAGAATGGAGTTCATTAATTGCTTTAATGTTGATCGCAATGGTTGATGAAAAATATAATGTAGTTTTGACTGGTGATGATATTAGAAATTCAAATACAATACAAGATTTATACGATAAAGTAAGTAGTAAAATTAATTAAACCCTACATACAAGATGGCTTACTTCTCCATTAATCAGGTTGCTGTTGCAGGAATGAGTGCCTGTGTACCAAAAGAATACTTCTTAAACTCACGTGACCAATTACCTGGATTAGACCAAGCAGAGTTACTAAAAATAGTAAGTATGACGGGCATCGATAAACATCATATTGCCCCAAAAGAAATTTGCACTTCTGATTTATGTTATACCGCAGCAGAAAAATTAATTGAAAAATTAGCTTGGGGTAAAAATGAAATCGAACTACTCATTTTTGTTTCACAAACACCCGATTATATCCTACCTATGACGAGTACTATTCTTCAAAACAGATTAGGTCTCTCCTCACAGTGCTTAGCATTTGATATGTCTATTGGATGTTCTGGTTTCGTATATGGTATGTCGGTAATCTCTAGTATGATTGCCGCAAGCAAAATTAAAAAAGCAATTTTATTAGTGGGAGATACCATTACTAAAACACTCTCTATAAAAGATCGTAGCACTTACCCATTATTTGGTGATGCAGGAACTGCTACTGCTTTATGTTATAACGAAGAAGCTGCTCCTATCCATTTTCAGTTGAATAGCGATGGAAGCGCGTATAAGGCTATCATAATTAATGACGGCGGACAAAGAAATCCATTCAATGAACAATCATTAATGCCTATTACATCAGAGGATGGTATTGAAAAAACCAATGCTCAATTGTATTTGAATGGCATGGATGTATTTAATTTTAGTATTACTAAAGCGCCTAAATCATTCAATGATATTTTACAAGAATCTACAACAAACATAGAAGACATAAACTATTTTGCTTTTCATCAAGCGAATAAATTAATGAATGAAACGATTCGTAAAAAACTAAAAATCGATCCTGCTAAATACTTATATAGCCTAGGAAAATATGGCAATACGAGCAGTGCCACTATTCCTTTAACTTTAGTTTCTGAATTGCAAAACGAACTTAGTACACAATCGCTAAAACTTGGTTTATGTGGCTTTGGGGTTGGGCTTTCATGGGGAAGTATGATTTTAGAAACAAAATCTATTTGCACATTACCAGTGATAGAAATTTAATATGGAAAATGATTTTCAATATTTACACGCTATAGTACCTAATGATTATTATCATAATGAAAGTGTTTTTGAAAAAGAACAAGAACTCATTTTTAAAAATTCATGGTACTATGTCTGCACTACCTTATCGCTCGAAAATCATAATGATTTTGTAACCTTAGAAATTGGTGGTGTATCGGTAGTAGTTCAAAATTTTAGAGGGGTTTATAAAGCTTATCACAATATTTGCACCCATCGTTTCAATAAAATTCAAAATGAACGAAGTGGCAATAGAGCCTTGATCTGTCAATATCATGGTTGGAATTTTAATGCAGATGGAGTGCCTTATGGGATACCATTAAAAAAAGAATTTACAGGATTAGATGATGCTGCATTAAAAAAAATCTGTTTAAAAAGTTTTGATTTAGAAGTTTGTGGCAAATTTGTTTTTGTCAAAATTACTCCAAGTGCTATATCATTAGATGAATATTTAGGTGGTAGTAAAGAGCGTTTATTACAAATTAGTGCGATGTTAGGTAGAAAAATAGAATACTACGAAATACCGAATGAAGCGAATTGGAAAATCGTGATGGAAAATACCTTAGAAGGATATCATATCAGCACCGTACATCCCAATACTTTTTATAAATTAGGATTCAACTTGAAATCCTCTATGGATACTGAAATTCATGGCTTACACAGCAATATGACTCTTTCATTAGGCGATACAAGTCCTAATCCTCATAGAGATAAATTTCATGCGATGATCAAACAAAGACCCTTTCAACCAGATGGGTTTTTTCATCAAATTATTTTTCCTAATTTAACCATCGGTTCCGCTTGGGGAGTAACTGTGTATATTGGAACCATCAAAGCACTCAATGCCAATCAATCGATTTTTGCTTATGATTTATTTGAGACTAATTTAGGTGATGGAAAATTATTAAACGATACCATTTCTGGTATGGTCAATTTTTCAGCTATTGAATTTACACATACTACACTTGCTGAAGACAAAGCTATCTGTGAATCGGTGCATAAAGGCATGAAAGAAAAGAATGAAAACATAGGTATACTGAGCAATACAGAGATAAGGATTATTGAATTTCAAAAAGCCTATTTGAAACAAATGCAGCTAGAAAGCTAATCATACTATTTTTGTACAACTCATTTTATTCACTTACATTTATACAAATATTGATTTGTTATGCACCCATTTGATTTAAGTCAAAAAACTATTTTAATTACTGGAGCTTCTTCAGGAATTGGTCGACAAACAGCCATTACACTAGCATCATTAGGTGCTCGATGTATCATCACTGGTAGAAATGAAGAGCAATTAGATCATACTTTAAGTCGGATGAGTGGTGCGAATCATTATAAAATTCAAGCCGATTTATGTCAAGAAGAAGACTTAAAAAAATTAGTGAATGAAGTTGAACCCCTTGATGGTGTTGTGTTCTCAGCTGGCATAGTGAAAGTATTACCTTTTCGTTTCATCAATAAGCCTGATCTAAAAAATATTTATGAAACCAATTTTGAAGCACCCATTTTCTTATTACAATCCATCATCAAAGCAAAAAAATTACAGAAAAAAGCAGCTGTACTTTTTATTAGTTCAATAAGTGGAGTAAAAGTTGGATTAGTAGCCAATGGTATGTATAGTGCTAGTAAGGCTGCTCTATCAGGTATTACAAAAACATTAGCATTAGAATTAGCACCACAACAAATTCGTGTAAATACGCTAGCGCCAGGAATGGTACGTACCGAAATGATAAGCGATGGAGTAAGCGCTACTGTTTCGACCGAAGCATTGAGTGAAGATGAAAAGCTTTATCCATTGGGTTATGGAGATGTAAACGATGTGGCAAACACCATTGCTTTCTTAATGTCGAATGCATCCAAATGGATTACAGGTACTGATATTATTATAGATGGTGGTTATTCATGTAAATAAAATTATTCATTTTAAATTATACAAATTATGAACTTTTCTAAATTAGATTCAGATAGATTTCAGTTGAATATATTCCGTGACAATTATGAGCAATTGCCTGCAGACCTTTTAAATCAATTGATCGAAAATAAAGTTGATATAGGTATATTACGATTAAATACTAAAGAACAAGCAACTTTAAACCTACTAGACAATATGGGATTGCCATTTATAGTGGCAGATACATTAGTAGAATATATAGCCAAAACAAGTGCACCTAAAGAATTGAAATTATTAAATAAAGATATTGAAGTACTAGAAGCTCATACCGAAGCTGATTGGAAAGAAGTGGACCGTATGGTAGAATTATGTTTTTCAAATTATTCGAATCATTATTTTTCCAATCCATATTTAAGTAAAATAGGAAATATTGAAGGCTATAAAGAATGGTCGAGAAACTGTAGTGGAGACAAAGGTGTGACTTATATAGTAAAAAGCAACTCAGTTGCAGCTGGTTTCTTTTCTATAGGATTTAAAGGTGATTTGGCAGATGGTGGACCAGGAGGAATTATTCCTGCTTTCGAGGGAAGTGGTTTATACTTAGATTTTCACAAGATGTTGCCTCAATTAATTTTCCAAAAAGGCTTGAAAAAATTAAAAACTTCTACACAAATTCAAAACACCTTAGTGCAACGTCAATGGAATATGAGTGGTTGGATGTTAAGTCATTCATGGGTTACCCTTCATGTAAATACGTTTATTCAAGAAGCGATGAAAGGTAGTAACACCTCCAGTAACTATCAGCACTCTAACACTATCTCATTTATCGATAGTATTCATTCCCTTCATTCATATAACACGGTACAGATGCATCAATTACATCCTTTAAAAGAAGGGTTTAGTTATAATGTATTTGTTAGCAATGAAATCAAAAATTACAATAATAACAGCTCTATTCGCTCTCTTATTATTGAAGATACTGACCATGTAGTTCAAGCTTTAGCGTGGTTAAAATCCTAACTTATCGATTGATTCACTTAAAGAGATTCTATAATTACCTATCTTTGCAAATATGAATGAAAAACGTACAGAAATATCTAGCTTAGGTGAATTTGGGCTGATTAAACAATTAACTCAACAATTTCCTATCAATCAAAAATCTACAATAAAAGGAATTGGTGATGATGCTGCTGTGATAAAATATAGCATGGATAAACATACGGTAGTTAGTACCGATTTGTTATTAGAAGGCATTCATTTCGATTTAATGTATTGTCCTTTAAAACATTTGGGATATAAATCAGTAGTGGTAAACGTATCAGACATTTATGCCATGAATGCCATTCCTCGTCAGATTACAGTATCTATAGGAATTTCCAATCGTTTTTCAGTGGAAGCGCTGGAAGAATTTTATGATGGTGTAAGATTAGCGTGTAAAAATTATGGAGTTGATTTAATCGGTGGCGATACTACTTCATCGCAAAAAGGTTTTATCATTAGCATTACAGCTATTGGTGAAGTAGAAGAATCCAAATTAGCTTATAGAAATACAGCCAAAGAAGGCGATTTGATATTTGTCACTGGAGATTTAGGTGCTTCTTATTTAGGTTTACAGATATTAGAAAGAGAAAAGAAAATATTTTTAGAAAATCCTGGGGTTGAAGTAAAATTAGAAGAAGATCAATATTTAGTAGAGCGTCAATTAAAACCAGAAGCACAGCGTGAAACCATAGAATTATTTCATGAATTAGAAATCACTCCCACTGCTATGATTGATATTTCTGATGGATTATCCTCCGAATTAAAACATATCTGTGCACAGTCAAATGTGGGCTGTCATATATTTGAAGAACAAATTCCTATATTCCAAGAGACTTATGATGCGGCTTTAAAATTACATTTAGATCCAATTACTTGTGCCATGAATGGTGGTGAAGATTATGAATTATTATTCTGCATGAATAAAACAGATGCACAAAAAATTTATGGTCGACATGGAATTAAATGTATAGGAGAAATCAAGAACTCGTCCTATGGATTAGTATTAGAAAGTAAAGCAGGATTTCATCACGAAATAACTGCACAAGGCTGGAATCATATTTTATAAAAGCAATTATTATCTAAACGGATTTTGAAATTTCGGATTCACTATAACAGTTGAATCTGTCATGCTTAGCATAAATGCTACTAAATCATCTCGCTCGCTATTTGTTAAGTTCAAACGAATATTTCCAGTATGAATCATAACTGCATCGAGAGTTGGCGACATGTGTACGCTATCCGCATAAAAATCTACCACTTCACGTAAAGTATTGAAACGTCCATCAAATCCATAAGGTGCTGTATAAGCTAAATTGCGTAAGCTAGGAGTTTTCATTTTACCATTATCTGTCTGCACATTTGTAATAGCTCCTCTACCATTATCCGCAAAATTAAATGACCCATCGTTGTATTGCACACCGTCATTGTGAAACTGATTATCAGTAGTGAGAATATTAGTGAAATGACAATGGAAACAATCTGCCCTTGCAGAAGTAAATAATAAAAAACCACGCGAAGCAGCTGGACTTAGTTGTGTATAATCATTGGTAGTAAAAAATTTCTTATCTATTTCTGATTCTCCACTCGAGATGATGCTACGCATAAATTGAGAAATTGCTTTTAATACATTTTCTTTTGTAACAGCGTCGCAACCAAAAGCTTTTTTAAAATTAGCTGAATAGAATGTATTCTTTTCTAAATAAGGTAGTGTTACTTCCCAATTTACTTCCATTTCATTTTTGATTGCATCATCTACTGCTTCTTCTAGGCTACCACTTCTACCATCAAAGAAAAATTTATTTTGAAAGCCTACATTTAATAGTGCAGGCGTGTTCCTTTTAGTCATCATACCTTTGCTATTTGTACTAAATTGTTTACCACCATCACTAAAACCAAATTCAGGTTTATGACAACTTCCACAAGAAACTTGATGATTGATAGAAAGAGTAGTATCATAAAATAAAAATCTACCTAACTCAACTCCTTCTTCTGTCATAGGATTATCAGTTGGCAGATTCATTTCAGGAAATCGAAAAGGCAAAGTCAAATTAAATGGAGTGGCTAATTCAGGGTCGCATTTACTCTCGGGCACACAAGAGGATACTATACTAAACACTGAGCCAATCATAACAATAATAGCAAGTATATAAAATGTATTTAACTTTTTCATTATTCTAAAGTTATAGCAGCAGCATAATTATTTAACAATCGATTGGCGATATCAGGTTTGTTGGTGGTATGTGTTTCTAACTCTGTTTTAAAGTTAATTGGTGTTGGACCATTCCAAAGTTTTAGTACATCCATATTGAAAGGAATTTCTACCGTTTCTTTTTCTTTTAAAGTAAATGATTTATTAAAACTAACATCTTTGGTATAGCCATTATCTCCAATATGATATACATAAGAATAGGTCAATGGTGCACCTGGAGTATTAGAAGTATCGACAAAGCCTTCTAATTTGGAGAAGATATAACTATTATTCATGATCCAATAATTACCACTATTGGTACCCATTGGGTGATTGGTATTATAATCATCAGGAACCGTTCTATTTAAGGTATTATCTAAGCCAATGGTGTAGCTTATTTGTTTATATTCTCCTGCTGGAATAGTATAGGTAGCTGTCTTAGCATAAATATCTTTCCAATAAAATAATCTTACCGCATCAGCTCCTGTAAGGCTCACCACAGTGTTATCTTTTTTGATAAGTTTAATTGCTGAAATATAAAACTCTAAATGATCCATTCTAAAACGAACTCCTTGTGTAGATTCATTATAAATGGTATTAGCAATATCAATATCTGACCCATTAATAGTAGGATGTATCGCTAATATTAAAGTACCATTCCCTTTGTATTTAGTACAAGAAAATGAAACAAAAACCAGAACAATCAAAACGCTGAATAAAGAAACTAGTTTTTTCATAGTATAAATTTTTAATTAATCGGCATCTGCAACCACTTCAATCACTTCGGGTATCATTCTTTTCAACAAGCCTTCAACTCCATTTTTTAAAGTAGCATTTGAAGAGGGGCAACCACTACATGCACCTTGCATGCTGAGAGTTACTATACCATTTTCAAATTTTTTGAATTCGATATTTCCTCCATCCATTTCTACAGCTGGCTTCACATACTTTGCTAATAAGGCGATAATTTTATCATCAATACTCGAATTTTCATTCGTAAGTACAGGAGGTAATTGATTTAATTTTTCGTAAAATGCTTTATTGAAAATCTCTTGACCACTAGTGATATAAGTACGTATACATTCTTTTAACTCAGGAATGATTTCATACCAATCATACTCAGGCTTTTTAGTGAGCGTAATAAAATGACTCGAAATAAAAACTTGTTGAACAAAAGGTGTATCAAATAAAAATTGTGCAATAGGACTTTCAGATGCACTTTCTTTGGTTTTATATTCTACTGAAGAATTTTTCAACAAAAATTTCGAGGTCACAAATTTCATCGATTCAGGATTAGGCGACGACTCGGTATAAATTTCTAAAATAATTGGATCCATAAATTTTAATTGCGTATAAAGTTAGTAACTAAAAATCTTTTCAATATGTTCCATATTGTTAAATTTAGTTCGTACTAAATAAAATCCTTTTTGAGGCAGCCCAATTTTATATTGGTAATTGCCTTTAACTTGTTTATAATCATTCAACAAAGTCTCCACTATTTGTCCAGATGCATTATATAATTGTATAGATATGGTTGTGGGCTGAGTCAATTCATAACTCAAAAAAGTTTCATTTTTAGCAGGATTAGGAGCTAATGAGATATGATAATTTGATTTAGGATCCACAATGTTTTCTATAAGTATATTGTATACAGCATCTATTACATAAGTACAAGAATTATTATAGTATACAATCACACGTATTGAATCATTGATAATTTCTCGGGCAATTGAATCTGATATTATTTCTATACTAAAGCTTGAGCCATGCTGGTTAATAATATGTCCGTGTGAATCTAAATTCATTATAACAATACTATCAATTAAGGAAGTATCACCTAATAATATAAATGCACTTCTCCAAAAACTATATTCTTGAAAAAACAAATTAAATGTTCCATTACACGTATCACTTATATCAGTATGCACTAAAATGTTTTTAGATGTACTATCGCTACAAGGACTATTATTACTAGTATTTAAAGATATGTGCAACTCTGTTGCATCATTAAAATTAATTATAGGAAATGGTGTCGTATCTGTTTGTCCATTGCCAAAATTCCAATACCAATGATCAGGCATGGGCGTAGTTAAATCGACAAACTGATAAATATTTTCATTATAGTTTAATGTATCAATTCTAAACTTTGTTTTACAACAATTCGGAATTTGTTGTTTCAATGTAATAGGCACGATACTGATATTATTACTTCTATCTCCATCTAAGAAACGATTATATGGATCGAACTCCGTCACTAAAAAATAATTCCCATTACAAATTGAATCAAATAGAATTTCTTGTCCTGCTAAAGACCAATCATAGATATCGGAATAGCCAACGGATAAGCCTTGTATGCTGGTACCACAAGAAGTAAACCCATTGCCTAATCCATTGTTAGGTAAGCTAGAATACAAATGCATATCTGAACCATATTGACAATTGGCAAAAGTGCCACCACAAATTAAATGATCATAAATACAAAAAGAGACTTTAGTCCCTGTACCGATGATTGGCCAAGTGCGAATATCGGCTTGTGGTCCGCGAATACGAATAGTATTGACTGCCCAATCATCAATATGTAAATGATTATGACCTAAATCGGAATGAAATTGCATATTGCCTACTAGTGTATCTATAAAATCAAAAAAACCGACTCCTGCATTCTTAATAAACACACGTTGTTTGACACGTTGTTTAGCAAATTGTCCGTCGGGACAAAGACCTGGACCTCCTACAATAGAATCGTTACAAGTCCACACGCCTGTACCAATCAACTCCATAGGGCCGAAACCCACATTTGCGCAAGAGTTGGTAACCATCAATTGATTAAAAGATTCGCGTTGCCAAAACGTATCTTGTAACATACTAGTTGCTGTGAGAATATCTGGTAATAACCAACAACTACTATCCCCATCAGGACATTGACAAGCAGTAGGTGTATAATCATCGCAAGGACCAATAGAAACAGAGATTGGAGGAGCAGGACTATATCCAAAAGTGAGTGTAAAATCAATCAGCGAACCTGTATCACCAATTAGATAATCGGTAATAATGAAGCGCCAAATGCCATTCCCCGTTTGCCCATCATTAAAGCTGCCCAGACTATGTTCGGGAATAAAATCACCTGTAAAAGGAGGAGTACCTGCTGAAATTAATTGAGTAGCATTCATATCAAAACAAGTAGCTGTATAATTATCATTCAAACCTCCATTACCACTGCTCAGCTCTACGGTGGTGCCGTTTGGACTCATCAAGTAAATAGCTAAATCTCTATCGGCTGTATGATTGATATGCATACAAACACGTTCGAGGCCATAATTGGTAGTAAGTGTAGCTGAGTCTAAAGCACTGATTAAAATAGGTATTTGAAGTGGTGAACCATGGTCGGAAATACTAGCACCAGCGCTTGTATAACTTTGAGCTATAGAATGGCTAATCGATAAAAGACAGAGTAAAAAGAAGAAATAAATCTTTTTCATTCTAAACAATGACGATGATTGGTAGTACAAAGATGCATGAAAATGTGTGAAATAATGAATCGAAATGATTTCAAAATAAATATTGTTTTCCTATTTAATATTAAAAAAATTATAATTTTTACATCTATCATATTAAAAAACGAATGCATTATTAAATCAAATTACAAAAAAAACCTGTTATTAAATTATAACAGGTTTTTTTTATATGATTTTAAATAGATTTTACCATCTTGGACAGAATAATGTTTTAGCTTTTCTGCCAGGGAAAAAGCCTTGATAAGCGGCAAATATTTCCCATGCACCTTTTGAACGTGAAGCAAGTTTATCATGACCTACATTGATATCGTATGAAATACCAAGCGTAATATGTTTGTATTCTAATTTTGCAGGGATAATAACCGATTCAGAATTGATGACTCTATCTTTCCAAACCGCTTTAGTATCACCACCATTAATACGATATAAAATACCAAGAGAGAAACCATCTTCACTTTCATCATCAAAAAATTTCACTTTTGCATCAGTACCTAAATTAGTTTGCCATTGTACCCCTTGATAAAGCACTACAAATTTAGGGCTTACACTAAAGAAATCTCCGATTGGAATAGTAACACCTCCATGACCTACAAATTTGTAAGGCACTTTTGCCTCTGTACCACTACCTTTATAAAAGGATTCATCATAACGATTTACGTGGTGCATCGCAAAGCCTAAGTAGGCATTTCCTCTATCCATCATTTTCATATACCATAATAAACCAAAATTGACATCGTACATTAAAAATTTATCATCAAATTGCTGGTATAAAGAAGGATCTGTTGGTAAAGTATAATTACAACCAGTTCCATCATAATTGGTTCCGAAACATAATAAAGATGTATTTAGTGATCGTTGCCAAACACCTCCTTGAAAACCTAAAGTAATAACTTGAGTAGCACGTCTGTTTAATGCTTTGTGGTAGGCTAATGAACCTAATACACCAATAGTTCCGAAATTAACAGCACCAGCTTTATCAGCTTGCATAGCCAAACCAAAACCAAAGGCATCACCGTCCATAAATGCTTTATTGGTTCTAAAATCTACAGCTGCAGAATAAGTTCTAAAAGTAGGTGTACCTTTTTTATCTAAAGCATTGCCAGCTAATACACTACCCCATTGACCTCTAAAAATACCTGAAATACGATAATTGCCTGAGAAAGCACCTGTCATAGCAGGATTTAAGGTAAGTGGTGAAGCATAAAACATACTATATTGTGGATCTTGTGCTCTGGAAAGCATAGTAACACAAGTAATAAAGCTAAGAAGGAGTATAATTCTTTTCATGTATTATATCTTATAAATTCCTGTTTTGTTTTAATTCGACTTTAACGCAGTTTACTAAATGTTTATTGTTATAAACAGTTTGTAAACATACATATCTTTTATAAAGATACATCAAATTTTTTTAGATTTATACAATTCTGCCCATAAAAAGCTTATTATTTGGATATTTGCAATCTGAAATAATAAAATATATAGAAAACATGAATGCATCTACACATTATCGTACTCATAATTGTGGCGAACTTACAGAAAAAGACATTGATAAAGAGGTAATTATTTGTGGCTGGGTAGCCAAAGTGCGTGATTTTGGCGGACTTACCTTTGTAGATATTCGAGATCGATATGGTATTACTCAATTAGCATTTAATATTGAAACCAATGAAGCTTTATGTTTAAAAGCTCGTGGTTTAGGAAGAGAATATGTGGTGCAAGCCAAAGGAAAAGTAATTGAGCGTAGCAATAAAAATAAAAATATAGCAACGGGTGACATTGAAATTGAGGTCAATGATTTACAAATACTTAATGAATCTATTACTCCTCCATTTACAATTGAAAACGATACCGATGGTGGGGAGGAACTTCGAATGAAATATCGCTATTTAGATATCCGTCGCCCTATACTAAATGAGCGTTTAGTGACTCGTGCCAAAGTAATTAAAGCCATGCGAGCTTATTTAGACGAGAGAAATTTTACGGAAATTGAAACACCTGTTTTGATTAAAAGTACACCTGAAGGAGCTCGTGATTTTTTGGTTCCATCACGTATGCAGCCAGGTAATTTTTATGCCTTACCTCAGAGTCCACAAATATTAAAACAACTATTAATGGTTGCCGGAATGGACCGTTATTATCAAGTGGTAAAGTGTTATAGAGATGAAGATTTTAGAGGAGATCGTCAACCAGAGTTTACGCAACTCGATTGTGAAATGAGTTTTGTAAATCAAGAAGATGTTTTACAAACCTTTGAAGGATTGACCAAATATGTATTCAAAGAAATCAAAAATATTGACTTGCCTGATATAATACGATTGCCTTATGCTGATGCGATTAAATATTATGGTAGTGATAAGCCAGACTTACGATTTGATTGTAAAATCATAGATATTGATGCATTAGATGCTATTAAAAATAATACGTTCCCATTGTTTCAAAATGCTAGTAGTGCAAAGCATATCGTAGCTGCAATCGTTGCAAAAGGCTGTGTTGCTATGAGCAGAAAACAAACAGACGAATTGGTAGATTATGTAAAGATGCCGAATAGAGGATTAAGCGGATTGATTCAAGTGAAGGTAAATGAAGATGGCACTATCAAGTCGACTATAGATAAATTTATGAATGAAGTTCAATTGCAAGAAATTGTACAAGCGGTGCAAGCAGAAAAAGGCGATTTGATTTTGATAGCAGTAGAGAAAGAATCGAAAGTGCGAAAAGCATTAGGAGATTTACGACTTGAATTAGCGAAAAAACAAAATTGGATTGATAAAGACAAATGGTCTTTATTATGGATTGTAGATTTTCCTTTATTTGAATTAGATGAGGAAACGGGTGCCATAATATTTGTACATCATCCATTCTGTAATATTCATCCAGATGATGTGGCCTATTTTGATAGTGATCCTTTAAAATGTAGAGCACAACAATATGATTTAGTTATTAATGGTGCTGAGTGTTTAAGTGGAAGTATTCGTATTCACAATAAAGAATTGCAAGACAAAGTATTTCAAAAATTAGGATTCAGTGAAGCAGAGAAAGATGAGCGATTTGGATTTATGGTCAATGCTTTTCAATATGGTGCGCCACCACATGGTGGATGTGCTTTTGGAGTAGATAGATGGGTAGCTTTATTGACGGGTGCGGATGTGATTCGTGATGTCATCGCATTCCCTAAAAACAATTCGGGCAGAGATTTAATGATGGATGCACCAAGCGTGGTAGATCCAAAACAGTTAAAAGAATTAGGAATCAATATTCAATAAAAATACTTACAATAAAAAAAGGCGATTCAAAAATGAATCGCCTTTTTTTATTTGCATAAATAGAATTATGGTCTTACGTATACTTGAATATTTTTAGTGGTTGTAGCCTCCTCATGATCTTCTGCGCTTATTTCAACAGTAACTGGTGTAAGAGCAGTAATACCTGTGAAAGTGTAATGTTCATGATAGTTATATGATTTTAAATCATGTACACTAGTGGTAGTATCAGCAAAATAAGTAGTAGAAGCTCCTTTAATTTTTACAGCTAAATAATGTAATGCATCATCATCTGAAACGGTGAATTCTACATGTAATTCTGGATCGCTTGAAATAGTTATTGTATCATTGTTACTTGGTTCTAGTATAGCAATTTCTGGTGCTTTATTTTCTTTCTTACAAGAGGAAGTGATGCTGCTGATAAAAAAGATACTGATACTTAAAATGGCTAAAAGGAAAATTGATTTGAATGATTTCATTTTTTTGTTTTTGTTTTTATGATTAAGAAATATTTTAAAAATTGATTAAGAAATTAGCCATCCATCTAGGTTGACTAATGATTTGTTTGTTTGCATAATTTTGATAAAGTGGCAATAGCGATTTTACTCCAAATCCGAACCGAGCGATATAGATATCTAAGCCAGGAAGGGCATACAAGGCATTCCCTCCACTTTGTGTGATGATTGCTTTCATTTTACTATCGCTTTGTGCCTGTTCGAATTGAAGGCCTAATTGAGGAAGCAGCGATACTTTCTTTTTCGAAATCCAATAGAACAAACTTACTGTGCTTGTAAATCTATTACCAAAATGATAGTGTAAATTATTGGATAGATTATATTTATAGTTTAACTCTGTATTGAATCCAATACTTTTTCTACGCAAGGTATAAATCATATCTATAATAAAATCAGCGCTACCTGTTCCGTTTTGCAAATTAGGATTAAAATCTGTTTCTCCTTTATGTACTTTTTGATAAGAACCTAATGGCAATTTAATACCTGCCCCTGCCAGTAAGCTATGTTTTATTGGGCTTGTAGAATGTTGTGCTGTATTTACAATTACATAGTTCGCAATAATTGTTGGGTCGCCCATTCCATTCGATTGATAAGTAGTATTACCTTCTTTTTGCGAAAAAATATTATAAGGTAAAACTATAAATAGCTGTACCCTTTTAGAAGGATAAAACCGTGCAAACAATTCTAAAGTGCTATAATTTTCTTTCGAATAATTTACCCCTTTTAAGGCACTATGTGTCATATACGAAGTAAAACTTCTTTGATACAAACGAATGCCCACAAAATGATTATTATATTGGGGTAAAATTCCTATTGAGCTTCCTCCTGCTGAGCATCCACAGGTACTACAGGCATATACCTGAAATACTTGTAGCAACCAAAGAGAAATAATAAATACTATTTTCTTCATGCTATTTATTTAATAATTACATAATCATCCCATATCCTGGAATGTATCTATATGGCTATTAAATTAAGCTTGTGGAGGAGGTGAAATTACGGGTAATGGTTGTTCGGTATAAGGATATAAAACAAAGTTTGAATACTGTATAGATGAGATTATAATCTTTTCACTAAACGTAAATTTTAAAGGAGTAATATTGGTATAAAGCTCTGAGTTTATTGAAATGATTGGTGTTGCAGATTTCTCGTTGTTGCTTGTTTTGGACAATTGACTTTTTAAATGACATTTTCCATTACAATGCAACTGAGGTTTGTTTTTATTGATACAGTATGTTTTGGTAATATATGAAGTATTGAGTAGATAATTGCTGAGTACTAACGATTGAATGATCGTTTGACTAAATAATGTACAAGTAAGCAATATGACTATTAATTTTTTCAATATGCAAATGTACAACTACTCTAAAACAGAAACAAAAAAAATAGGTCTATTTAAGTTGATCTTTATATTCTTTTCTGAATTTCTCTACTTTAGGATTAATTACGTAAACACAATATCCTTGATTAGGATTGGTTTTATAATAGTTTTGATGATAATCTTCAGCTTTATAAAAAACACTTAAAGGTTCTAGTGTTGTAACGATTGGGTCGGGCCAAATTTTTTGAATAGAAGCTTCCAATTTAGATTTTTCAGCAATTTGTTTTTCTTCCTCATTTGCATAAAATATCACGGATCTATATTGTGTACCCGCATCATTTCCTTGTCTGTTTAAGGTAGTAGGGTCGTGTACATGCCAGAAAATATCTACGATATCTTTAAAGGTAATAATTTTGGGATCATAGGTAAGCTTAATTACTTCTGCATGTCCGGTGGTGCCTGTACATATATCTTTATAACTCGGATTTTTCATACTACCACCACAATAGCCGCTTTCTACTTTTTCAATTCCTTTTAAATCTTGATAAACAGCTTCGGTACACCAAAAGCAACCTCCACCTAGAATAATGGTTTTAAAAGTTGTTGTGCTATCCGTTGAAGTAACAGAGGGTGTATTTGAGGTTTGCATAGTAGTTGAATTTTTAGTTTTGCAAGAAGTATTTAATAACAAAGAGCTTAATAGAATAAGAATAAAGTGATACATGTTTTTCATTTGAGTGACAAGGTTAGCAATAATTAGAATAACAAGTATTTAACTTAAATGTTTTTAACGCTTTTAGGATTAAAAAGATTGTTAGCAAAATTAGTTACTCAAATAATTTTCATAAGGCAATCGTCCTGAGAAGGAACGAGCTAAGGTTAAATCATCGGTATATTCGAGTTCCCCACCGAATGCTATTCCACGTGAAATAGAAGTAATACTGATATTTTTGTCTTTGCTAAGTTTAGTGATATAGAATATTGTAGTATCACCTTCCATAGTTGGATTTAAAGCCATGATCAATTCTTTACATGCCCCTTGTTCGATTCGGCTCATTAAACTTGCAATATTTAATTGGTCTGGACCAATACCATCAACTGGTGAGATAATGCCACCTAATACATGATAAAGCCCATTATAAACACCTGTATTTTCTATTGCAATAATATCTCTAATGTTTTCGACAATACAAATTTTTGATTGGTCTCTTCTGGTATCTACACAAATGGTGCAGATTTGTTCGTCAGATACATTATGGCAAGTAGAGCAGAATTTAATTTCATTTCGCATGCGTTCAATGGCCGAAGAAAAAGAGGACACTTGATCCTTGTCTTGTTTCAATAAATGTAAAACTAAACGCAATGCCGTTTTCTCACCTATGCCTGGGAGTTTTGAAAAAGATGCTACAGCATCTGCTATTAGTTTGGAAGGGAATTGCATCATAATATCTATTGCAAAATTATTTATTCTAGCACAACATCCTCAACTTTATATCCTTTTTTTCTCAACAAATTGATCAATCCTTTTTCGCCTCCTAAATGACCCGCTCCTACAGCAATTAAGGTAGGTTTTTCTTCTAATAGTGGTATCATTCGTTCAAACATACGTTCATTACGTTCATCTAATAATTTTTGTATTTCGGTTGGCGACATTTGTTTAATTAGATAATCATATAATAGCGCTACATCATTTTTCATATACAAAGACGAAGTAAGATCTTCTTGTAGTGCCGAATCGCTATGAATAAATTCTTTTAAAGCATTTACTTGTTCTTCTATGGGAATACTCAATAAAGAAGTCATTTGTTCGTTCATGGTTTCTAACCCTTCTACTTTCAATTTGTTTTTTTTCGCGAGTGATTGTAAAGCCATATCCATGTATAGAGCTTCGGTACTATCTTTATTATCAAGAGTATTCATTTCAATGAAGGCTTGAATAATAATAGGTTGAAAATTCTTAACTAAATCGATTGGCAAATTCGCCTGTTCATTGAGATATTTGCTTAAACTAGCATATTCCTCTGTACTTAAATAATCTTGAATACTTTTATTATTGGGCAATGTCATTTGTTTCACCATACTCAACATCGCTAATGAATTTTCTAGTTTTACTTCTAGTGCATAAGTTTTACAGTGAGGTAATAAAGTTTTTGCTTTTTCATAAACTGGGATAGAATCTTGATAAAGGACATGAATGGTGCCTAATAAATACGAAGGTTCTTTAATTCCCTTTCCACTTATCTTTAATAATAATGATTGTGAAAAAAGTGTTAGAGTACTAAAGAATATTAAGATACTAAAAATAATTATTTTTTTCATCTATTA